>NZ_LZJA01000231.1:0-71856 GCF_001666785.1 Mycobacterium sp. E3305
CAGATCACGTGATCTGATTGTGACCTTTATGGATACGAATCAGTGCTTCTCGGGACCGACGTAGTACTCGAAGACCAATCCCGCGACCGACGCGAGGACGAACATCACGCCCGCGGCGATCAGCCACGGCAGCCACAACGCGATACCGACAGCGGAAACCGATGCCGACAACGCGATCAGGATCGGCCACCAGCTGTGCGGGCTGAAGAAGCCCAATTCACCTGCTCCGTCGCTGATCTCGGCGCCTTCGTAGTCCTCGGGCCGGGTGTCGATGCGACGCGCCACGAACCGGAAGAAGGTGGCCACGATCAACGCCAGGCCACCGGTCAGCGCCAGCGCGGTCGTGCCGGCCCACTCCTCGCCACCGGTGGCGAAAAGCGCTGTCAGCACGCCATAAAGCACCGCAACCAAAATGAAAAACCCGGCGACGAATTCGAAAAGCCTGGCTTCAATATGCATTTGGTGTCCTAACCTACTGGCTTCCGGCCAACTGACCGCGCTTGGTGTCGAACGGGTGGGTGGTCACCGCGAGCGGCGCCTGACCGATCGCCTGCAATGCCTGCGCGTTGCTCTTACCGTCGATCCGCTGCTGCAGGTAAGCCTTGAAGTCGTTGGGCGGCACCACCCGAACCTCGAAGTTCATCATCGAGTGATACGTGCCACAGAACTCGGCGCAGTGCCCGACGAAAGCCCCGGCCTTGCTGATGTCGTCCACCTGGAAGACGTTCACCGAGTTGTTCGCCTCGGCGTTGGGGATCACGTCGCGCTTGAACAGGAACTCGGGCACCCAGAACGTGTGGATGACGTCGGCCGAGGCCAACCGGAACTGAATGCGCTTGCCGGTCGGCAACACCAGCACCGGGATCTCGTCGCTGGTGCCCAGGATCTCGACCTTGTCGAAGTTCAGGTAGGTGCGGTCCGAGGTGTTGAGCCCGCGGACCGGTCCGACGAGCTCCTCACCGTGCGCGTCCTTGCCCTCGGGCTTGGAGACCATCGCGTTCTTGCGCGCCTGATCGACACCGTCGTAGGTCAGCGTGCCGTCCTTGAAGTCGACGCGCTGGTAGCCGAACTTCCAGTTCCACTGGAAGGCGGTGACGTCGACCACCACCTCCGGGTCCTTGTCGACGTGCAGCATCTTCTCCTGCACCACGACCGTGAAGTAGAACAGCACCGAGATGATCAGGAACGGCGTCACCGTGAGCACCAGCTCCAGCGGCATGTTGTAGCCGAACTGGCGCGGCAGCTCGGTGTCGGTGGCCTTCTTGCGGTGGAAGGCCGACGCCCAGAAGATCAAGCCCCACACGATCACCCCGACGACCAGAGAGGCGATCGTCGCCCCGACCCACAGCTCGCGGTTGATCTGGGCCTGCGGGGTGATGCCCTTGGGCCAGCCGAGGCCCAGCACGTCCGACCAGCTGCATCCGCTCAGGGTGACCGCCAACACGCCGAACGTCGCGGCCAGCGCCAGCGGCCGCAGACGACGGGACCGACCCCGCCGAACGCCCCCGGAACGGCGGCCAGAAAGGCTGTCAAACCTGCCCTGCGACAAACGTTGCGAACGGGCCTGCTCGCGAGGTGTCACGTTGGCGCCTCCTGCTCGGATATCGAATACTACGCAGCGTAGACCACGCCGCTGACCCGAGCGACGAAACCCCGGCCCACCGGCCCCGCACGACGTGCCGGGTGCGACCGCCACGGGCGTGCCCGGAGTGCGGCATACTGGGGCGCCGTGTGTGGTCTGCTGGCGTTTGTCGCCGCCCCGGACGGTGCCGGCGCCGACGCCGCCGCCCGGGCCGACGGTGCGATCGCCCGCGCGTCGCATCTGATGCGCCACCGCGGCCCCGACAGCAACGGAGACACAGACCGTGACGGTGACGCCTGCACCGCCGCCGCCACCGCCGGCGCCCGCGCCCGCGCCGCCGCCGGCCACCTCGACCGCCGCGGCGCCCCCGGCGCCGACCACCCCGGCCGGCCCGCGGCAGGTGACCTACTCGGTCACCGGCACCAAGGCGCCCGGGGACATCATCTCGGTGACCTACGTCGACGCGTCCGGGCGGCGGCGTACGCAGCACAACGTGTACATCCCGTGGTCGATGACGGTCACGCCGATCTCGCAGTCCGACGTGGGCTCCGTCGAGGCGTCCAGCCTCTTCCGGGTCAGCCGGCTCAACTGCTCGATCACGACGAGCGACGGAACGGTCCTCTCGTCGAACACCAACGACGCACCGCAGACGAGCTGCTGATGGTCAGCAGGTATTCGGCGTACCGCCGCGGCGACGACACCATTTCGCCGGACGTGATCGACCGCATCCTGATCGGTGCGTGCGCGGCGGTCTGGCTGGTGTTGCTGGGGGTGAGCGTGGCCGCGACCGTCGCGCTGGCGGACTTGGGCCGCGGCTTTCACAAGGCGGCCAGCAACACGCATTCCACCTCGTGGGTGCTGTATGCCGTGATCATCGTGTCCGCGCTGATCATCGCCGGGGCGATTCCGATGCTGATACGGGCGCGCCGGATGGCCCAGACCGACCCGGCCGCCCGGGGGATGACCGCGCCCAGCAGGCCGCCGGTGCGGCTGATGTCGCAGGCGCCGCGCACCGCGGCCGAGCGGGCGCGGCAACCGCGGCCCCAGGCGCCGGCTCCGGCGGGAGATTCCGACTGGTCGGGTGAGACCGTCGATCGGGTCTGGTTGCGCGGCACCGTGCTGTTGGTGACCGCGCTGGGCGGGGCGCTGGTCGCGGTGGCGACGGCCACCTACCTGATGGCCGTGGGCCACGACGGCCCGTCCTGGGCCGCGTACGCAGTCGCCGGTGTCGTCACCGCCGGGATGCCGGCGATCGAATGGCTGCACGTTCGCCAGCTGCGCCGGGTCGTCGACGCGGGGTAGGCGCCGGTCAGGACGCCTTGCCGTACCGGCGAACCGATTCGTCCTCGCCGAAGGTGCCGGTGTGTTGCGCGCCGTTGGCGTCGCGGCCGAAGAACGTCCAGCGCCGCGGGGTCGTCTGCGGTCCGCTGATCATCTTGACGGTGTAGCGCAGCTGCGTGGGACGCAGCGTGCCGATGATGTCACCGACGCGGATCTTCGAGGGATGGATCTCTGGCGCGTCGGCCCAGTCCTGTATTGCCATTACGCCCGTCCTCACCGTTTCGGCCCCCCGCTCACCAGGACAGCGCCACGGTCAGGCACCCACAACTCTAGTGGACCGGCGGGGCCGAGCCGGTTGCCGCGACACCGGGGCGATTCCGGCGTCGGTGGGGTCACCCTGGCCGTCCCGACAGGTCACCGGGGGCGTAGCGTCGACGGCGAGCCGTTTCGTTGTCAGCGGTGGTCCGTGCGATCGGTGCGGGTGCCACCCACGGGCAATGCGATTCCTCCGTCCGCCCCGCGCCCGCCGGGGCGAACGACGCCGACGTGAAGGAAACCGCCCGTGGATGCCACAACCGGCCACGACCGCCGAGCCCGTCGATGAGCGCGCCGGAACGCCGACGTCGAGCCAACCCCGTCCGGCTGTCGGTGGGGCGTGAGCTCGGGCGGGCGATCGACGGCGCGTGGTGGCCACGCGCGGACCGCATCACCAACGAGTTGCCCGAGCTGATCGCCGTCCTGACCCCGTTGCTTGGGGAGGTCGAGTCCATCAACGTCAACTGGCCACCGCTGCAGCGGCCGCCCGACCTGAACTGGTCCGGATGGGAACGGAAACGTCAGCACGTGATGACCGTCATCGGGGCCGACGCACGCGTCAACCTGCTGGTCATCCCGTACGCGACCTACAGCGCGCTCGCCCTGATGGTGTTGCGCTGCGCGGCCGACCTACCCGTCGAGGCGCGCGACCAGGTGAAGCCGGCGTTTCTGACCGCCGGCTCCATCCTGCGGGCCGCGCACCAACAGTGCGGCACGGCTGTCACCGAACCAGCGCGAGGCTAGTGGTGCTCGCCGTTCTTGCCGTTTGAACCGACGGTGCTCTCCTGGTGCTCGCGCAGGGCGGTGAGGGCGCGTTGCTCCGAGCTGTGTGCCGCCTCGCGCAGCGCCGCATCCTCCGACACCGGGTCGGCGAACAGGAAGCTGCCGTGCCCGGGTGAACCCGCCGAGCCCAGCTTGTTCATCCGCTTCGGCAGTGCCGCGCCCTGATACTCGAGCGGTAGCGGGTGGCCGTGGTCGTCGACCGGGCCGAGCGGCTGATGCAGCTCGATGTACGCGCCATGCGGCAGCCGCTTGATGATGCCCGTCTCGATGCCGTGCGCCAGCACCTCCCGGTCGCTGCGCTGCAGCGCCACGCACCACCGGTAGGCGATGAAGTAGACCACCGGCGGCAGGACCACCATTCCGATGCGGCCGATCCAGGTCGTCGCGTTCAGCGAGATCTGGAACTTCAACGCGATGATGTCGTTCATCGCGCTGAGCGTCAGCACCATGTAGAACGCGATCGCCATCGCACCGATCGCGGTGCGCACCGGGGCGTCACGCGGCCGCTGCAGCAGGTTGTGGTGGGCGTAGTCGCCGCTGAACCGCTTCTCCAAGAAGGGGTAGACGATCAGCAGGACGAAGATCAGGCCCATCAGCAGCGCCACCCAGACGGGCGCCGGGATGGTGTGGTGCCAGAAGTAGAACTCCCACGGCGGCCAGATACGCGCCAGGCCCTCGGTCCACATCATGTAAAAGTCGGGCTGTGAGCCGGCGGAGACGTGAGATGGCTTGTAGGGGCCCAGGTTCCAGATCGGGTTGATCTGCAACAGCCCACCCATCAGTCCGAGCACGCCCACGATCGCGGCGAAGAACGCGCCGGATTTCACCGCGAAGATCGGCATCACGCGCACGCCCACGACGTTCTGCTCCGTGCGGCCCGGGCCGGGGAACTGGGTGTGCTTCTGGAACCAGACCATCGCGAGGTGCAGCCCGATCAGCGCCAGGATGATCCCGGGGAGCAGCAGGATGTGCAGCGCGTACATCCGCGGGATGATGGTGCCCACCGTCGCGCACTCGTTGCCGATGCCGCCGCAGGGGAAGTCGCCGCCGAACAGCGCCCAGTGCAGCCAGGTGCCGATCACCGGCATCCCGAGCGTGATCGAGGACAGCGCGGCGCGCAGGCCGATACCCGACAACAGGTCGTCGGGCAGCGAGTAGCCGAAGTACCCCTCGAACATCGCCAGGATCAGCAGCAGCGAGCCGATCACCCAGTTCGCCTCGCGGGGCCGCCGGAACGCGCCGGTGAAGAAGATGCGGGCCAGGTGGACCATGATGGAGGCGGCGAAAATCAAAGCGGCCCAGTGGTGTACCTGCCGAACGAACAGGCCGCCACGCACCTCGAACGAGATGTCCAGGGTCGAGGCGAACGCCTTGGACATGTCCACGCCGCGCAGCGGCTGGTAGGCGCCGTTGTAGGTGACCTCGGCCATGGACGGGTCGAAGAACAGCGTCAGGTACACGCCGGTGAGCAGCAGCACGATGAAGCTGTACATCGCGATCTCACCCAACAGGAACGACCAGTGCGTCGGGAAGACCTTGTTCAGCTGCCTGCGCACCGCCGCCGAGGGGTGATAGCGAGTGTCGATGTCCTCGCCCTGACGGGCCAGAACATCGCCGATCTTCGGCGGTTTCGGGGGACTCAGTTTGGGACTCATGTTGTCGTCCTCTCCCAGAATGCCGGTCCGACGGGTTCGACGAAGTCACCGTTGGCGACCAGATACCCGTTGGAGTCGATCGTGATGGGCAGTTGCGCCAGCGCACGGGCCGCCGGGCCGAAGATCGGCTTGGCGAAGTGCAGGGCGTCGAACTGCGACTGGTGGCAGGGGCACAGGATTCGGTAGGACTGCTCCTCGTACAGCGACGCGGGGCAACCGAGGTGCGAGCAGACCTTGGTGTAGGCGAACAACTCGCCGAAGTTGAAGCTCTCCTGGCCCTGGCGCTTGACCACCCGCGGCATGTCCGTGGGCCGGATCCGGATGAGCATCACGGGGTTTCGGACGCCCTGGTTGATCGCCCGCAGCTTCTCCTGCGATTCCGGCGTGGTGCCGTCACCGTCGGATTCCCGCCACGGGAACACGGTCTCCATGCCGCCTGCGTCGAGGTCTTCGGGCCGCATCTTGATGAACGGCGACGCGCCTGCGGAGCCGGTGGCCCGCGCGAGGAAGATGGTCTCGCCCGCGTACCGCGGGGTCCACCCGGACGTCCACAGCACCGCCTTCTTCCCGTTTGCGGTGGGCACCACCGGTTTCCACGGGTTCTTGATCAGGCCGCCGGCGAAGGCCACCAGGGTCGACAGGCCGAACGCGCCGAGGCCCAGCCCCAGCGACGCCCCGATCACCTTGCGGCGGCGGACGGTCGAGCCCTCCAGGGCGTCGGTCAGGTTCGCTACCACCGTCTTGCGGTCGACGTCCCGCGAGGCGCCGTCGTGGCGCTGCTGGATCGAAATCTCTTCCGGGATAAACCGTTTCTGGTAGAGGATGGTGCCGATCGCGATCGACAGGATCGACATCCCGAAGGTCAGCCCGTACAGCGGGGTGGCCAGGTCGTAGAGCAGGCTGCCCGCGGCGCTCTTGGGCTTGTACTCCCACGGCCAGAACAGGAAGACCAGCAGCAGCGCCAGGCCGAAGCCGCCGCCGAGCAGCAGCCACAGGGCGACCCCACGCTCGGCGCGCTTCTCGGCCTTGGTGCCCTCGACGGGCCAGCGGGGTTCCTTGACGATCGTCTCGACGCCGTCGAGCTTGCCGCCCAGCGCCACCAGCTCGTCGCGCGACATGGCCGCCAGCGCGGCGTCGTCGGGTTCCCTCTCGCCGACACCATGGGCGGTTCCGCCGGTGTCGGAGCCGCGAACGTCCTTTTCGCTCATGATGCTCGTGCCCCAATCCACAGTGCCAAACCGATGGCGGCGACCATCCCGATGATCCACGCCGCCATGCCCTCGGGCGCGGGCCCGAAGCCGCCGAGGCCGTAGCCGCCGGGCTGGCGCTCCTCGGTGACCGCCTTGATGTAGCCGATGATGTCCTTCTTGGCTTCGAAGGACAGCTGGCCGTCGGAGAACTTCGGCATGTTCTGCGGGCCGGTCCGCATCGCCGCCAGGATCTGCTGCTCGTTGGCCGGCTCGAGCGGCGGCGCGTACTTGCCCGACGACAGCGCCCCGCCCTTGCCGGTGAAGTTGTGGCAGGAGGAGCAGTTCAGCCGGAACAAGTCACCGCCGCGGCCCAGGTCCTCGCCGCGCAGCGACTTCATGGCCAGGCTGCCGTCGGGGTTGCGCACCGTGGTCGGGCCGCCGCCGTTGGCCTGCACGTAGGCGCCCAGGGCGTCGACCTGCGCCTCGTCGAAGATCGGCTCCTTGCGCGGCGCCTGGGCCTCGCCCGTCATCGCGGGCATCCGGCCGGTGGACACCTGGAAGTAGACGGCCTCCTCGCCGACCCCGATCAGGCTGGGGCCGCGGTCGGGCACGCCCTGCAGGTTGGCGCCGTGGCAAGAGACGCACGACGTCTCGAACAGCTGCTTGCCGGTCCGCAGCAGCGCCGAGGACGACTCGTCGGCGACGGCCACCTGCGGGCGCGGCGTCAGCACGGCCGCCAGCCCGCCGGCGATGGTCAGCGCGATCAGCAGCAGCAGCCCGCCGGACAAGCGGCGGCGCAGCCGCCGCCGGGAGCGATCACTCGCTGCTTTTCGCGGCTTCCGGTTTCGCATGGACCCCAGCTTCTTCAACCGAGCACTCCTGTTCATTCCGTTATTCGGAGCCGTCGGCTCATCGGATGAAATAGATCACGGTGAACAGCGCGATCCACACGATGTCGACGAAATGCCAGTAGTAGGACACGACGATGCTCGCGGTGGCCTGCGCCGGAGTGAACTTGCTCATCGCGGTGCGGGCCAGCAGGAAGATGAACGCGATCAGACCGCCGGTGACGTGCAGCCCGTGGAAACCGGTCGCCAGGTAGAAGACGCTGCCGTAGGCGCTGCCCGGAATCGTCGTGCCGTGGGTGGCCAGGTGGTAGTACTCGTAGCCCTGCCCGCAAACGAAGAACAGGCCCATCAGGAAGGTGATCACGTACCACCGGCGCAGCCCGAAGACGTCGCCGCGTTCGGCCGCGAACACGCCCATCTGGCAGGTGAACGACGACGCGATCAGCACCAGCGTCACCGGTACGGCCTGATAGAGGTTGAGTTCGGTCGGCGGCGGCGGCCACTTTCCGCCCGACTGCGCACGCGCGGTGAAGTACATCGCGAACAGGCCGGCAAAGAACATCAGCTCGCTGGAGAGCCAAACGATGGTGCCGACACTGACCATGTTGGGTCGATTCAACGAATGAACCCGCGACGTGATTGCAGTACCTGAGGTCCCTACAGCGCTGGTCACATCCGCAAGTATGACGCTTTGTAGTTGTTGAACTCCACCCGGGGCGGCATTTGATGTTTTCGCGTCGCGACCACGGCGGGAGCGGGCGGCCGTATGCGACGGTTGGGGGAGGTTCGGTCCTCGTGGGACCATCGGCGCGTGGCTCTGTCATCTGAGGCTTCATCCCTCGGGGGTTCCGCCGCGGGCGCGGCGGGAACGGCGCCGTCGTGGCCGCGGATCCTGGGCCGGTTGACCGACCGCCACGATCTGCCCCGCGGCCAGGCAGCCTGGGCCATGGCCCAGATCATGTCCGGCGACGCGAGCCCGGCCCAGGTCGCCGCCTTCGCGGTGGCGATGAAGATGAAGGTGCCCACCTCGGCCGAGGTCAGCGAGCTGGCCGAGGTCATGCTGAGCCACGCCCGCCCGCTGCCCGCGGGCGTGCGCGACATCGCCTCCGGTGCCGTCGACATCGTCGGAACCGGTGGTGACGGCGCCAACACCTTCAACTTGTCCACCATGGCGGCGATCGTGGTCGCCGCCGCGGGCGTGCCGGTGGTCAAACACGGCAACCGCGCGTCGTCGTCGCTCGCCGGCGGCGCCGACACGCTGGAGGCGCTCGGGGTGCGCATCGAGCTCGAACCCGAGCAGGTCGCGCGGAGCCTCGCGGAGGTGGGCATCGGGTTCTGCTTCGCGCCGCTGTTTCACCCGTCGTACCGGCACGCGTCCGCGGCGCGCCGCGAGATCGGCGTGCCGACGGTGTTCAATCTTCTTGGGCCGCTTACCAATCCGGCCAGGCCGCGGGCGGGCTTGATCGGCTGCGCATTCGCCGACCTGGCCGAGGTGATGGCGGGGGTGTTCGCCGGTCGCCGGTCCAGCGTGCTGGTGGTGCACGGCGACGACGGGCTCGACGAGCTGACCACGACCACCACCAGCACGATTTGGCGCGTGCAGGCCGGCACGGTGGACAGGCTGACCTTCGATCCGGCCGGCTTCGGTTTCGCCCGAGCCGATCTGGGCGATCTGCTGGGCGGCGACGCGCAAGCCAACGCGGCGGAGGTGCGCGCGGTGCTGGCCGGCGGAAAGGGCCCGGTCCGGGACGCCGTCGTGCTCAACGCCGCCGGTGCGATCGTCGCGCACGCCGGGCTATCCAGCCGCGCTGAATGGTTGCCGGCGTGGGAGGACGGGCTGCGGCGCGCCGGCGCGGCGATCGATTCCGGTGCGGCCGAACAGCTGCTGGCGCGATGGGTGCGGTTCGGCCAGCAGGTCTGAATCACGTTGGGCCGCTTGCTCGTACGCCAACCGGGCCGAGCGCGCCGAGGCCGCCCACGCCGCCCACCCGCCGGCGGAGCGCAACGGTGACGCCCACCCCGCCGCGTCGGGGGAGTCGTCGACGCGGACGATGCGCACCCCCGGGCCGGCCAGCCAGCGCGCGATGAGGGCGGACTCCTCCACCAGCGCACCGCCGAGCGGGGCCGGGCTCGGCAGAATCGCTTGTGCCCCAGCCACAATCGCGTCGACCACCGGCATCGGGGGCACCCCGCGCCGGGCGGAGCCCGCCGCCGCGAGCTGGCCGTGCCGGACGACGGCGAGGTGGTAGCCGCCCTGTCCGTCGGGCGCGGCCGCGATCAGCTCGGGCAGCGCGGCCAGGGCGCGCAGCCGCTGGCCGCGCCACAGGGTCTCGACGGCTGTGGCGGTGCGGTCGCGCAGGCGGGCGGCGCTCTCGAAGTGGCGGCGCTCGGCCAGCGCCGCGACCTGGTCCACGGCGGCCGCCAGGGCGGCATTCTCCAGGCCGTCGATCAAGGCGGCGGCGTGCGCGACGGCCGCGGCGTATTGGGTGGCCGTGACGCCGCGCGCCGCGGGGCACGGCGAGACCTCGACCTCGGCGCAGGCCGGGCCGTGCAGGACCGAGCGCCCCAGCCGGGCGGTGCAGGTCCGCAGCCCGGTGAAGCGGGCCAGCAGGGCGGCCGTGTCGGCGGCGTCGGCACGCGAGCGGAACGGGCCGACGGCGCGGTCATGGCGGGGCGCCCGCACCACCGCGAGCCGCGGGAACGCCTCGTCGGTGAGCGCCACCCACCACCATCGGTGCGGGAACCGCGACCGGCGGTTGTAGGGCGGGGCGTGCGCGGCCAGCAGCCGCAGTTCGCGGACGCCGGCCTCCAGGGCGTGCGCGCACTCGACGTGGTCGACCGAGGTGGCCAGGTTGACCATCTCCTTCATCCGGCCGCGCGGGTCCGCGCCGGTGAAGTACTGGCCGACCCGGCGGCGCAGGTCGACGGCGGTGCCGACGTAGAGCACCTCGCCCGACGGCCCGCGGAACAGGTAGACGCCAGGCCGGCGGGGCAGGCCCTCGGCGAGGACCCGCTTGCGCCGCTGGGCCGGCGTCACGTCCGGCAGGTAGGCGCGCAGGTCGGCGTAGGTGTGCACGCCCTGATTGCCCACGCGCTCGATGAGGGCGTGCAGCACGTCGACGGTGGCGCGCGCGTCGTCGAGGGCGCGGTGGGTGGGCTGTGTGGCGACGGCGAACAGCCGCGCCAGGGCGGCCAGCCGCACGCTGGGGGCTTCCTCGCGGCTGAGCACCCGGCGGGCCAGCCGCACCGTGCACAGCACCCGCGGTCGGGGCCAGGCGATGTCGCACCGCGCCGCCGCGGCGCGCAGGAACCCGATGTCGAACCCGGCGTTGTGCGCGACCAGCACCGCGTCCCCGGCGAACTCGAGGAACATCGGCAACACCGCGTCGATCCTCGGAGCGTCGGACACCATCGCGGTGGTGATGCCGGTCAGCTGCACGACCTGCGGCGGGATGCTGCGTTCCGGGTCGACGAGCGTGGCAAACTCGCCGAGCACCACGCCGCCGCGAACCTTGACCGCGCCGATCTCGGTGATGGCGTCGGGGGCGTTTCCGTCCGTGCCCTTGGTGCGGCCGCCGGTGGTTTCCAGGTCCACCACCACGAATGTGGTGTCGCGCAGCGGGGCGTCGGCGGTGGCAAAGGGCGACCCCAAGTCGGCGAAGCTGAGCTGAGTCGCACCACCGGCACCCATGGCCGCGAGGTTAAGCGTGACCACCGACACCCGCGCGGCTCCCACGCCGGGGCGAGTCGAGCCTGTTGCCAGCCGAAACGCGGTGCCGGCTGGTTGTCGGTGGCTGCGGTTACCGTTCGGACAGTCCGACCTGACGTTCACCCAGCCCGACCGAGAGGACCGATCCCGATGGCACGAAGCAGCAGACCCGACGGCTACGGCGCGAAGGCGCCGGATGCGGGCGCCCCGGTGGTGATCGACTGCGACGACTGCGCGGTGCGCGGGCCCGGGTGCCGCGATTGCGTAGTCAGCGTGATACTCGGGGTCCCGGAAACTTTGTTGGAAGACGAATGCGCTGCATTGGCGGTGCTCGCCGATGTCGGCCTGGCGCCGCGATTGCGGCTGGTGCCCATCCGCCGCGAGCACGATTCGGGCGTCGCCTAGGATGCTTTGTGTGCCAAAGGCTTACGAGGGGGTCAGCGTCGTTCACACGATAATGACAGAAATCTATCCAATTTCTTAACCGCTCGCTTTGGACAAACGTCGATATCGTTTCGTAACCTGTTTGAGACCTAAACCAGCTCGACGGCGCGAGGGCGCGTCGGTGGCCGTTTAAGGAAGCAAAATCTTGAGGCTTGACTCTAGATACCCGTTTGCGCGTGTCCTCACACGAACTGCCATCGGGACGCTAGCGGGCTTCACTGTGTTAACGGGTGTCCTTGCTGCGCACGTCTCGGCCGACCCGGCCGACGACGCGCTGGCGAAACTCAACGAGTTGTCCCGCCAGGCCGAGCAGACCACCGAGGCGATGCACAGCGCGCAGCTCGACCTGAACGACAAGTTGGTGGCCGAGCGGGCGGCGGACAAGAAGCACGACGACGCCCAGGCCGCCGTCGATGCGGCCAGGGCCCGGTTGGCGTCCTACCAGAGCGCCGTCAACAAACTCGCCGCCGCCACCTACATGGGCGGCCGCGTGGACGGCATGACGGCCATGTTGACCGCCGGGTCGCCGCAGGGGCTGATCGACAAGCTGGCCATGCAGCGCCAGATGGCGACGCAGATGGCCGACCAGATGACGAACTTCCGGGTCGCCGGCGAGCAGGCCGCCAAGGCCGAGCGGGATTCCGCCAAGGCCGCCGCCGACGCCAAGAGCGCGGCCGAGCAGGCCGCCGCAGTGCGCGCGAGCCTGCAGTCCAAGCAAAGTCAGCTGCAGGTGCAGATCGCGGTCGTCAAGTCGCAGTACGTCTCGCTGTCGCCCGAGCAGCGCACGGCGCTCGCCGATCCCGGGCCCATCCCGGCCGGTCTCCCGGCACCCGGCGCGCCCGCGCCGGAGGCCGCGCCCCCGGGCGCGCCGCCGCCCGCGGGGCAGGCACCCGGTGAGGCGCCGCCCCCCGGCGGAATGCCCGGGCCGTTCGGCGGCGGGGTCGGCGGCGGTGACCGCGCGACCGTCGTGCAGGCGGCGCTGACCCAGGTCGGCTCGCCCTATGTGTGGGGCGGTGCCGCGCCCGGCGGGTTCGACTGCTCCGGGCTGGTGATGTGGGCGTTCCAGCAGGCCGGCATTTCGCTGCCCCACTCCAGCCAGGCGCAGGCCACAGGCGGCCAACCGGTGGCGCTGTCGGACCTGCAGCCCGGGGACGTGATCACCTTCTACAACGACGCGTCACACAGCGGCCTCTACGTCGGTGACGGCATGGTGATCCATTCCTCCACCTACGGCCAGCCGGTGCGGGTGGTGCCGATGAATGCCGCAGGCCCGGTCCACGACGCCCGCCGCTACTAGAGGCCCCGCCCGTCGGCTCACGCTGCTGCTGGCCTGGGTATTCCTGGTCGAGCTCATCGTCGCGGCGGCCGTGCCGCTCGAAGCCGGACGCGGTGTCGGGATCCGGCCGGCGCAGCTGGTCACGCCGACGCGCACCCAGGCGAGCGCCACGACGAAGTCGCTGGCCGTCGGTGACCGCACCGTTCGGCTGGCCGGTTTCGGCGGCCCGGCCAGTGATCGTCTGCTGTCACGGCTGGCCTCCGACGCCGGCGCCGCGATCGACGCCGTCGAGGGGTTCTGGGGCGTGCAATGGTCGCGCGACATCTCGCTGGTCGCGGCCCGCACCGACGAGGAGTTTCGCGCCGACGCCGGCGGGGGACCGGCGGCGCAGTGGGTGGACATCGCGGCGATAACGGTTGCCGACCGCCTCGATCCGGCGCACCGGGCGGCGGTGGGTGAGCGGATCGTCTTTGCGCCAGGCGCGGCCACCATGACCGAGGGGGCGCTCCGAATCGTGTTGGCGCACGAGCTTTTTCACTACGCCGCTCGGGCGGAGACCGCCGCGGACGCGCCCCGATGGCTGGCCGAGGGCGTGGCCGACTTCGTCGCCCGGCCCCGCACGCCGGTGTCCGCCGACGCGTTGCCGGTGCCGCTGACGTTGCCCTCGGACGCCGACCTGGACGCGCCCGGGTCGCAGCGCTCGCTCGCCTACGACCGGGCCTGGTGGTTCGCGCGTTTCGTCGCCGACACCTACGGCGCGGCCAAGCTGCGCGACCTGTATCTGGCCGTCTGCGGTGTCCGCCGCACCGACGTGCCCGCCGCCGTCCACGACGTCCTGGCGACCGACTCGGCCGGCCTGCTCGCGCGCTGGCACGACTGGCTGACCCACCCGGGCTGAGGAGATGCCCCGCACGGCCCGGGTGCGCGCGCAGGCTAGCCTGACGCGGTGAGTCGGGTCCTGCTGGTTACCAACGACTTTCCGCCCCGGCCGGGCGGGATCCAGTCCTACCTGAACGACTTCGTCGGACGGCTGGTCGATGCCCGGCTGCATTCGGTGACGGTGTACGCGCCGCAGTGGAAGGGCGCCGACGCCTTCGACGAGTCGGCCGGGGCGGCCGGTTACCGGGTGTTCCGTCACCCGGGCACGCTGATGCTGCCGGGACCGGCGGTGGACGCTCGGATGCGCCGGCTGATCGCCGAGAACGACATCGACACCGTCTGGTTCGGGGCGGCGGCGCCGCTGGCGTTGCTGGCGTCGCGCGCGCGCCAGGCCGGCGCGACCCGGGTGGTGGCCAGCACGCACGGCCACGAGGTCGGCTGGTCGATGCTCCCGGTCGCCCGGTCGGTGCTTCGCCGCATCGGCGACACCACCGACGTCGTCACGTTCGTCAGCCGCTACACCCGCGCCCGGTTCGCGCCGGCGTTCGGACCCAAAGCCTCGCTGGAATACCTGCCGCCCGGGGTCAACACCGACCGGTTCCGGCCCGACCCGGCGGCCGGCGCCGAGCTGCGCGACCGGTATCGGCTGGGCCAGCGGCCGACGGTCGTGTGCGTGTCCCGGCTGGTGCCGCGCAAGGGCCAGGACACCCTGATCAAGGCGCTGCCGTCGATCGGGCAACGCGTAGACGGCGCGGCCCTGGTGATCGTCGGCGGCGGTCCCTACCTGGACTCGCTGCGAAAGCTGGCCCGCGACTGCGGGGTCGCCGAGCACGTGACGTTCACCGGGGGTGTGCCGGCCGCCGAACTGCCCGCCCACCATGCGCTGGCCGACGTCTTCGCGATGCCGTGCCGCACCCGCGGCGCCGGCATGGACGTCGAGGGCCTGGGCATCGTGTTCCTCGAGGCGTCCGCGACCGGCAAGCCGGTGATCGCCGGCGACTCCGGCGGGGCACCGGAAGCCGTGCAGCACAACAAGACTGGCTTGGTGGTCGATGGACGGTCGCCGGACGCCGTCGCCGACGCCGTCACCGAGGTACTCGGCGATCCGGACCGGGCCGCGGCAATGGGGGCGGCCGGACGCGAGTGGGTGCAGGCCCACTGGCGGTGGGACACGCTCGCCGCCCGGCTGGCCGAGCTTTTGCGCGCCTAGCCGCTCGAGCGTCACGCTGGCGTGACGCTCGACGCCCCCCGTCATGCTGGCGTGACGCTCGCAAGCGGTGGCGGTCCGCAGTGCGCCACCTCGAACCGGAGAGAACGGGATGGTCGCCCACCGCTGCCG
The DNA here is from genome assembly GCF_001666785.1 of Mycobacterium sp. E3305. Taxonomy (NCBI): domain Bacteria; kingdom Bacillati; phylum Actinomycetota; class Actinomycetes; order Mycobacteriales; family Mycobacteriaceae; genus Mycobacterium; species Mycobacterium sp. E3305. The sequence continues at coordinate 15,302 of NZ_LZJA01000231.1, forward strand.
GGCGCGGCTAGCTATTCCTTTTCGTAGATCCAGTCGATGTCGGAGGCGAACTTCTCGGCCACCACGTTGCGCTTGACCTTCATCGTCGGCGTCAGCTCACCGGTGTCCTCGGTGAAATCGACCGGCAGGATGCGGAATTTGCGGATGGACTCGGCGTGCGACACGGACTGATTGGCGTGCTTGACGGCGGCGTCCACCTCGGCGACCAGGTCGGGGTCGTTGACCAGGTCGGCCACCGACGCGCCGGCCGCCTTGTGGTTGCGCTCCTTCCACGCGCCGAACGCCTCGGGGTCGATGGTGATCAGCGCGCCGATGAACGGCTTGGCGTCGCCCACCACCATGGCCTGGCTGATCAGCGCGTGCGCCCGCAGCTGGTCCTCGAGCACCGCCGGGGCGACGTTCTTGCCGCCGGCGGTCACGATGATCTCCTTCTTGCGGCCGGTGATCTTCAGGAAGCCGTCCTCGTCGAGCGCGCCGAGGTCACCCGTCCTGAACCAGCCGTCGGTGAACGCGTCGTTGGTGGCCTGCTCGTTGCGCCAGTAGCCGCTGAACACCACGCCGCCGCGGACCAGCAGTTCGCCGTCCTCGGCGATGCGTATGCTGTTGCCCGGCAACAACGTTCCGACCGTCCCGATCCGCACGTTGCCGACCTGGTTGACCGTGATGGCCGAGCTGGTCTCCGTCAGGCCGTAGCCCTCGTGGATGGTCAGCCCGACGCCACGGTAGAAGTGGCCCAGCCGCGCGCCCAGCGGGGCGCCGCCCGAGACCGACGCGTGGCATTCCCCGCCCAGCGCGGCGCGCAGCTTGTGATAGACCAGCCGGTCGAACAGCGCGTGCTTGGCGCGTAGCACCAGCCCGGTGCGCCCGCGGTCCTGCGCCTGGCTCCAGTCGACCGCGGTCTGCACGGCGGCGGCGAAGATGCGTCCCTTGCCGTCGTTGACCGCGCTCTGCTCGGCGGTGTTGTAGACCTTCTCGAACACCCGCGGTACCGACACCACCACCGTCGGCTTGAACACGGCGAACATCGGCAGCAGGTTCTTGATGTCGCTGGTGAACCCGACGGTCACCTTGTTGGCGAACGCCGAAAGTGTCAGCGAGCGCGCCAGCACGTGGGCCAGCGGCAGGAAGATCAGCAGCCGCTGACCCTCGTCCAGCAGCGTCGGCAGGCACTCCTTGGCGCCCCGCGTCTCGTACAGCAGGTTGGAATGGGTGAGCTGGCAGCCCTTGGGCCGTCCGGTGGTGCCGGAGGTGTAGATCAGCGTCGCCGGGTCGTCGGCGCGCAGCACCTCCTGGCGGGCGGTGAGCTCGGCGGGCTCCACCGACGCGCCGGCCTCCGCGAGCTGGTCGAGTGCCTTGGGGCCCGACCCGTCGATGTGCAGCACGCGGCGCAGCGCGGGCAGCTCGGCGGTGAGTTCGGTGACCATCGCGGCGTGCGCGTCGGTTTCGGCGAAGGCCAGCACCGCCTCGGAGTCCTGCAGCACCCAGCGCACCTGTTCGGCCGACGACGTCTCGTAGATCGGCACCGTGACGGCGCCCACGGACAGGATCGCGAGGTCGATGATCGCCCACTCGTAGCGGGTGGCCGAGAAGATGGAGACCCGGTCGCCGGCCTGCACGCCGAGGCCGATCAGGCCCAGCGCCGCGGAGCGAACCTGTGTGGCCACCTCGGCGCAGGTGACGTCGGTCCAGACGCCGTCGACCTGACGGCGGAAGATGACGAAGCCGGGATCTGATCGCTCGTGCTCGAAGACCATGGCCGCGATGTTGTCGTGCTCGCCGACGGTGAAACGGGCGGGGACACTGTACTCACGCACTCTTACTGACCTCGTTTTTTGGCTTGGCTGACGGTCCGGGGGGACGGCTGGTTGTGGTCCAGCCTAATCCGCGCGTTCGTGCAGGAATGGTGGCAGTCTGCGGGGCCTCGGGAGAGCTGTGTGAAGCTGGGGTGGTGAACAGCATCCAGATCGCGGACGAGACGTTCATCGCCGCCGACGGTGCGCGGGTCGGGGCCGCGGTCGCCGACCGGTCGTGCTGGCGTCGCTGGTGGCCGGACCTGCGGCTGCAGGTCGTCGAGGACCGGGCCGACAAAGGCATCCGGTGGGCGATCACCGGCGCGCTGACCGGCACCATGGAGATCTGGCTGGAGCCGTCACTGGACGGGGTTGTGCTGCACTACTTCCTGCATGCCGAGCCGACCGGCGTGGCGGCCTGGCAGCTGGCCAAGCTCAATCTGGCGAAAATGACACACCGCCGTCGGGTGGCGGGCAAGAAAATGGCCTTCGAGGTCAAGACGACACTGGAACGGTCACGTCCGGTCGGAGTTTCTCCGGTAGTTTAGCCGGGTCAGGCTTGCAGGGAGAGTACCGTTTCGGGCCGTAGGCCCGGGGGGTCAGACCCGCACGGTAGTTCCCCGCCGGCGGCGTCGACCGCTTGCGGGAGAGAGGGCAGCACCAGGTGGCGGAAAAAACGTCGCAGACCATCTACATCGAGGCCGACCCGGGCACCGTGATGGACGTCATCGCGGACATCGATTCCTACCCGCAATGGATCTCGGAGTACCGCGAGGCCGAGGTCCAGGAGACGGACGCCGACGGCAACCCGAAAGTCGCGCGGGTGGTGCTGGACGCCGCCGTGCTCAAGGACACCTTGGTCATGGCCTACCAGTGGCCCAAGGACCGGCAATCGGTCAGTTGGACACTGGTCTCCAGCTCGCTGTTGCGCTCGCTGGAAGGCACATATCGGTTGGCGCCCAAGGGATCTGGCACCGAGGTGACCTATGAGCTCTCGGTCGACCTCGCCGTCCCGATGATCGGCCTGCTCAAGCGCAAGGCCGAACGCCGGCTGACCGACACCGCGTTGAAGGATCTGAAGAAACGAGTCGAGGGCTGAGTGAGTCCAGCCAATCGCCGGCGCCCACCCCGGCCCGGATCAGCCTCTTCGTTGGTAAGGGCGGGGTAGGAAAATCCACGCTGGCCTGCGCCACGGCCGTCAGCGCCGCGAGCGCGGGCCAGCGCGTGCTGGTGGTCTCCACCGATCAGGCGCACTCGCTGGGCGACGTGCTCGGTGTTCCCGTCCCGCCCAGCCAGGACGAACTGGTTCGGGTCCTCGCCGATGACGCCCAGGCCGGCGGTGGTTTTCTGGACGCGCTGGCGTTGGACACGTTGGCCCTGCTCGAGGTGCGGTGGCGCGACGTGGTCGACACGCTGGATCGGCGATTTCCCGACTCGGAGCTGAGTACCATTGCCCCAGAAGAGCTTTCGGCGCTGCCCGGGGTCCAGGAGGTGCTCGGTCTGCACGCCGTCGGTGAGCTGGCCTGCTCCGGCGCCTGGGACCGCATCGTCGTCGACTGCGCCTCGACCGCCGACGCGCTGCGGATGTTGACCTTGCCCGCCACCTTCGGGCTGTACGTCGAGCGGGCGTGGCCGCGCCATCGCCGGCTCTCCGTCGGCGCCGACGACGCGCGGTCCGCGGCGGCGGTGGAACTGCTGGAGCGCATCAGCGCAAGCGTCGAGGGGCTCGGTGCCCTTTTGACCGACGGCGAATTGGTCAGCGCGCATTTGGTGTTGACGCCCGAGCGGGTGGTTGCGGCCGAGGCGGCAAGGACGCTCGGGTCGCTGGCCCTGATGGGGGTGCGCGTCGAGGAACTCATCGTGAACCAGGTCCTGGCCGAGGACGAGTCCTACGAATACCGCAACCTGCCGGAGCACCCCGCGTTTTACTGGTACGCCGAACGCATTTCCGAGCAACGTGGTGTTCTCGACGAGCTCGACGCCACCATCGGTGAGGTGGCCCTGGTGATGACTCCGCATCTGTCCGGCGAGCCGATCGGCCCCAAGGCGCTGGGCGCTTTGCTCGACAACGCCCGCCGCCGTGGCGGAACGCCCCCGCCGGGACCGCTGCGTCCGACGGTGGACCTGGAATCCGGCACGGGACTTGGTTCGATCTACCGGATGCGGCTAGCGTTGCCGCAACTCGATCCGTCGGGGCTGACGTTGGGGCGCGTCGATGACGACCTGATCATCAGCGCGGGCGGGTTGCGGCGCAGGGTTCGCCTGGCATCCGTGCTGCGACGGTGTACGGTGCTGGACGCCCACCTGCGCGGTAGCGAGCTGACAGTCCGATTTCGACCAGACCCGGAGGTGTGGCCTAAGTGAGTGGGGGTCATTCCGAAATCGGTCCGGAGCTGCGCAGGCTCGCCCAGGCGATCCTGGACGGTATCGATCCGGCGATGCGGACGGCGGCCGCGCTGACGGCGGGCCGGGGAGTCGGGACCGGCAAGTGCCAGCAGGTGTGGTGCCCGGTCTGCGCGCTGGCCGCGCTGGCGACCGGTGATCAGCACCCGCTGATCACCGTCATCGCCGACCACAGCATCGCCCTGCTCGAGGTCGTGCGCGCCATGCTCGACGACATCAACGGCGCGGCCAAACCGCCGCCCGACGGGCCGACCGACGACGGTGGCGCCGGGCCGGCGAGTCCCGAGGCCACGACCAGGACCCGGTATCAGCCCATCCCCGTCACCGTCGAGGAGTGACCCGGCCGCGCCGGAGGTGGTCCGCTGCCCACGCGATGGGTACAGTTGGCGCAGAACACCGGCGGGCGGGCGAGAGGGAGGGCCATGTGGTACTGGCTATTCAAGTACATACTCCTCGGCCCGTTGCTGGCCCTGCTCGGTAGGCCGAAAGTTGAAGGCCTGGAACATATTCCGAGTTCCGGCCCGGCGATCCTGGCCAGTAATCACCTAGCGGTGATGGACAGTTTCTACCTGCCGTTGGTGGTGCGCCGCCGGATCACCTTCCTGGCGAAAGCCGAATACTTCACCGGAACCGGCTTGAAAGGCTGGTTCCAGCGCTGGTTTTTCACCGCGGTGGGCCAGGTGCCGATCGACCGGACCGACGCCGACAGCGCGCAGGCCGCGCTGAACACCGCCGAGCGGCTGCTGTCGGCGGGCAAGTTGTTGGGGATGTACCCCGAGGGCACCCGTTCGCCGGACGGCCGGCTGTACAAGGGCAAGACCGGTCTGGCGCGGCTGGCGCTGCACACCGGGGTGCCGGTGATCCCGGTGGCGATGATCGGCACCAACGTCGTGAACCCGCCCGGCTCGAACATGCTGCGCTTCGGGCGGGTCACCGTCCGCTTCGGCAAGCCGATGGACTTCTCCCGTTTCGAAGGGCTGGCCGGCAACCGCTTCATCGAGCGCGCCGTCATCGACGAGGTGATCTACGAGCTGATGGGGCTTTCCGGCCAGGAGTACGTCGACATCTACGCCGCCAGCGTCAAGGAAAACCGCAACGGGGCGTCCGGTCAGGGATCGACCGGCGAGGCCGCGCGGATTCCCGAAACCGCCGTCGGCTGAACCGTCGCGATCAGCCGACCGCTGTCACCGGCGTCAATCGCTGCGGGGCGGAATCCCGCGCGGGCGTGCGCGCGGTGACCGTCAGCCCGGCCGCGACGAGGACCGCCAGCGCCCACCAGACGTAGGACATCCCCGCGAGCTGCCGCCACCAGACGGCCGCCGCCTCGTGATGCTTGGGTAGCAGGTCGATCGTCGACCAACGCATCAGCGCCACCCCCGCCGCGCCGACCACGCCCAGCGCCACGTTGCGGCGCCGCCAGGCCAGCACGGCCAGCACCACGACCGTCGGCAGCCCCCACACCCAGTGGTGTGACCAGGAGACCGGCGAGACCACCAACCCGAACAGCGCGACGCACACGACCGCCAGCACGGGCTCGTCGGCCCGCAGCACCCTGCGCATCGCCCACACCGTCAGCGCCAGGACCAGCAGCGAGGCGGCCACCCAGAGCAGGAAGCGCTGCTGCTCGCCCAGCCCGATGCGGGCCAGCGCCCCGGCGATGTTCTGATCGGTGTTCAACGCGGCCTCGCCGATCCGGTCGGTGTGGGCCAGCGTGTGCGTCCAGTACTCCCACGAATCGCTCCACGCCAGAACGAAACCGAGCGCCGTCGCCCCCACGAAGGACATCAGCGCGGTCACCGCGGCGCGGTTGTCCCGGCGCAGCAGGAAGTACAGCAGGAACACGGCCGGCGTGAGTTTGAGCGCGATGCCCAGGCCCAGCAACAGGCCGCGCGGCCACGGTGTGCGGCGCGGCACGCAGTCGGCGATCACCAGGGTCATCAGCACGACGTTGATCTGGCCGAAGGCGAAGTTCGACGTGACCGGTTCCAGCCACATCGTCGCCGCCGCGGTGATGACGACCGCGAGCCACCAGCGGCGCAGCCACGCCGGGCCGGGCAGCGCCGTCGACGCGGCCCAGACGTCGAGGCGGGTCAGCACGATCAGCGTCGACACGACCAGCAACACCAGCGTCAGCGCCGTGATCGCGACGCTGGCGGCCGGCATGTGCAGCCAGGCGAACGGGCAGAACACGATCGCGGCGAGCGGGGGATAGGTGAACGGCAGGTTGAGCCCGATCGGTGTGTGGAACAACACATCGCCGTGGTACAGCGAATGCCCCTGCATCCAGGCCTGCGCGCCCATCTGATACACGTCGATGTCGATGCGGTAGGGCGTGTGCCCGAACAGCTGCCAGGCCACATAGCCCAGCCCCGCCGCCGCCAGCAGCCAGAGCCCGCACCACAACAGGACGCGCCCGGGGTGGCTGCCCGCGCCGGGCGTCCGCGATCTACTCATGTCGCACAACAGCGTAATGGGTGCCTGGGCGTGCGAGGTGGCCCAGCGCGGCTCCCGCGGGGCGGACGCCCACAGGCGTACGTTTCAAGAGTGCTCCACTGGTTCGTTCTGCGGGTGACGCACTGGTTCGCGAACGACATCCTCGGCGGTGGCCGGTTGCCCCTGCTGTGCTGCCTGGTGGCGTTCATCCTGACCTTCTTCGTCACGCGGACGTTCGTGCGGCTCATCCGGCACCGCGCCGACGCGGGCCGGCCGGCCCGGTGGTGGCACCCGCGCAACGTCCATGTCGGCGGCATCCACATCCACCACGTGACGTTCGGCGTGGTGTTGGTGTTGCTGTCCGGGCTGACGTTGGTCACTCTGTCCATCGACGGTCACGAGCCCGAATTCACCCTGTCCGCAATATTTTTCGGGATCGGCGCGGCCCTGGTGCTCGACGAGTACGCGCTGATCCTGCACCTGTCGGACGTCTACTGGTCGGAGGACGGTCGGACGTCGGTGGACGCCGTCTTCGCCGCGGTCGGGGTGGCCGGCCTGTTGATCATGGGGCTGCACCCGCTGATGTTCTTCCTGCCGATCTGGGAGGGCACCGATTCGTGGCCGCTGCGTGCCGCGGTGGCCGGCGGCCTGGTGTTGACGCTGCCGCTGGCCGTGGTGGTGGTGCTCAAGGGCAAGGTGTGGACCGGGCTGCTCGGCATGTTCATCGTCGTCCTGCTGGTGATCGGCGCGATCCGGTTGTCGCGCCCGCACGCGCCCTGGGCCCGCTGGCGATACACCGCGCAGCCGGAGAAGATGCGCCGCGCGCTGCAGCGGGAACGGACGCTGCGTCGCCCCGTGGTGCGGGCCAAGCTGTACCTGCAGTGCGCGATCGCCGGCACCCCCGGGATGCCCGACGAGCGGGTCGTCGACGCCCAGCTGGACCACGAGGTGCACCCCGCGCCGCCGCCGACCGGGCCCATCCTGATCAGCAGATAGGCTACTCATAGGCTTTCAAGGTGCGGTACTTCTACGACACCGAGTTCATCGAGGACGGCCGCACCATCGAGTTGATCTCGATCGGGGTGGTGGCCGAGGACGGGCGCGAGTATTACGCCGTGTCCACGGAATTCGATCCCGAGCGCGCCGGTGGCTGGGTGCGCGCCAACGTGCTGCCCAAGCTGCCGTCCCCGGCGTCGAAGCTGTGGCGCTCACGCAGGCAGATCCGCGCGGACCTCGAGGACTTCTTCGGCATCGACGGGGCCGACCCGATCGAGCTGTGGGCGTGGATCGGCGCCTACGACCACGTCGCCCTGTGCCAGCTGTGGGGCACGATGCCCGAGTTGCCGCGCGCGCTGCCCCGCTTCACCCGGGACCTGCGGCAATTGTGGGAGGACCGGGGGTGCCCGCCGATGCCGCCGCGGTCGCGCGACGCCCACGACGCGCTGGTCGACGCCCGCGACCAGCTGCGGCGATACCGGCTCATCACCGCGGCGGACGCGGACGGTCCTGGCGGCGACGCGACCGGGGCGCCGGCCTGAGCCCGTCCGAACGGCGTTCGCCCTGATCAGTCACCCTCGCCGCCCGGTTACCATGGACCGATGAACTGGACCGTCGACATCCCGATCGACCAGCTACCGGCGCTGCCGCCGCTGCCGCACGACCTGCGGGCCCGGCTGGACGCCGCACTGGCCAAGCCGGCCGCCCAGCAACCCAGTTGGCCGGCCGACCAGGCGACGGCGATGCGGACCGTCCTCGAGAGCGTGCCGCCGGTGACGGTGCCCTCGGAGATCCTCCGGCTGCAGGAGCAGCTGGCCCAGGTCGCCAGGGGCGAGGCATTCCTGCTGCAGGGCGGCGACTGTGCGGAGACCTTCACCGACAACACCGAGCCCCACATCCGGGGCAACATCCGCGCGTTGCTGCAGATGGCCGTGGTGCTGACGTACGGCGCGAGCATGCCGGTGGTCAAGGTGGCCCGCATCGCCGGCCAGTACGCCAAGCCGCGGTCGGCGGACATCGACGCCCTGGGGTTGCGGTCCTACCGCGGCGACATGATCAACGGCTTCGCCCCGGATGCGGCCGCCCGCGAGCACGACCCGTCGCGGCTGGTGCGCGCCTACGCCAACGCCAGCGCGGCGATGAACCTGGTGCGGGCGCTGACGTCCTCGGGGCTGGCGTCGCTGCACCTGGTGCACGACTGGAACCGCGAGTTCGTCCGGACGTCGCCGGCGGGCGCCCGGTACGAGGCGCTGGCCAACGAGATCGACCGCGGCCTGAAGTTCATGAGCGCCTGCGGGGTGGCCGACCGTAACCTGCAGACCGCCGAAATCTACGCCAGCCATGAGGCTTTGGTGCTCGACTACGAGCGGGCCATGCTGCGGCTGTCGGAGAGCGAGGACGGCGAACCGCAGCTGTTCGACCTGTCGGCGCATACCGTCTGGATCGGCGAGCGCACGCGCCAGCTCGACGGCGCGCACATCGCGTTCGCGGAAGTGATCGCCAACCCGATCGGCGTGAAGATCGGCCCGACGATGACCCCGGAGCTGGCCGTCGAATACGTGGAACGGCTTGACCCGAACAACAAGCCGGGCCGGTTGACGTTGGTGAGCCGGATGGGCAACAACAAGGTGCGCGACCTGCTGCCCCCGATCGTCGAGAAGGTTCAGGCCACCGGCCACCAGGTGATCTGGCAGTGCGACCCCATGCACGGCAACACCCACGAGTCGTCCAACGGCTACAAGACGCGGCACTTCGACCGCGTCGTCGACGAGGTGCAGGGCTTCTTCGAGGTGCACCGCGCGCTGGGCACTCACCCCGGTGGCATCCACGTCGAGATCACCGGCGAGGACGTCACGGAATGCCTCGGTGGGGCGCAAGACATTTCGGACCTGGATCTGGCGGGGCGGTACGAGACGGCCTGCGACCCGCGGCTCAACACCCAGCAGTCGCTGGAGCTGGCGTTCCTGGTCGCCGAGATGTTGCGCGACTAGAACAGCCCGTTCAGGTTGCTCCCGATCGTCCACGCCGCGGTGGCGACCATCCCGGTGAGCGCCAGCACCAGGGCCACCCAGATCAGCACCAAGCGCCGCCCGCGCTGGCGGGCGTAGGCGAACTCGCCGATCGGAATGCCCGCGAATTCGCCTGTGACAGGCTGGTATTCGTAGGCTTCCTCGGGCTCGTCGTCGGACACCGGTGCGCGCTGCGGCTCGGACCAGTCCTCGGGGCCGCGGGTCAACTGGCGGGTGGGGTGGCGGACCGGAGCCGCCGCCGGCGGTGGCGCGGCAACCGGGCGTTGGCTCGTGCGGCTGTGGTGCAGCGCCGCTGACCGGTGCTGCGCGGAGTTGCGCGGCGCGGGGACGGAGAAGTCCGGCAGCGCAAGCTCTTCGGCGATCGCCTCGAGGGCGGCGCCCATCTCGATCGCGTCGGCGTAGCGGTTGGCCGGGTCGCGCGCCGTCGCGCGCCGGACGAACTCGTCGAACTGCGGGGGCACGCCGTCGATCGCCGCGCTGGGCGGCGGCACATCGGTATCCAGCCGTTGGTAGGCGATCGACAGCGGCGAGTCGCCGGTGAACGGGGTGCGCCCGGTGAGCAGCTCGTAGGTGAGGATCCCGGCGGCGTACACGTCGCTGCGCGGGCTGGCGTCACCGTCGCGCACCTGCTCGGGCGACAGGTACGCCGCGGTTCCCAAAATGACGCTCGTGGAAGTGATTCCGGCGGCCGCGACGGCGCGGACCAAGCCGAAGTCCGCGATCTTGACCTCACCCTGGTCGGAGATCAGCACGTTCTCGGGCTTGACGTCGCGGTGGACCAGCCCGGACCGGTGCGCCGCGGCGAGCCCGCTCAGCACCGGGCGCAACACCGCGGCCACGGCGTACGGCGGCATCGGACCGCGCTCGGCCAGCAGCTCGCGCAGCGTGCCACCCTCGATCAGCTCCATCACCAAGAACGGGTGCCGGGAGTCCAGGCCCTGGTCGTAGACCGCGACGAGGCCGGGATCCTTCAGCCGAGCGACCGAGCGGGCTTCGCGCTGGAAGCGGGTCAGGAACTGGTCGTCGCCCGCGTAGCGCGAATCCATCACCTTCACCGCCACCGGGCGGTCGAGCCGGGTGTCGAGGCCGCGGTACACCGTCGACGTGCCTCCGCTGGCGATCTTGGACTGCACCAGGTAGCGGCCGTCCAGCAACGCGTTGTCCAGCGGGTCTGCGGCGCCGGCGTCGGCCGGGCGACGGTGCGGGCCGGGACGGCCGGACGACCCGGGCGATTCAGCTTCGGCCACGGGGCCATCGTAGGTGCGGCGGTGTGATTGGACGCCGGAACTTGGGTTCAATCCGCGTGGCAAGGCCTACACTTGCGCCGTGAGCAGTGTTCCTGCCGGCGACGATGTTCTGGACCCCGACGAGCCCACCTACGACCTGCCGCGGGTCGCCGAATTGCTCCGGATCTCGGTCAGCAAGGTGCAGCAGCAGCTTCGGGAAGGCCACCTGGTCGCGGTGAAGCGGGACGGCGGCGTGGTGGTGCCGCAGGTGTTCTTCACCAAGTCCGGTGAGGTGGTCAAGAGCCTGCCGGGGCTGCTGACGATCCTGCACGACGGCGGCTACCACGACACCGAGATCGTGCGGTGGTTGTTCACCCCCGACCCGTCGCTGACGATCACCCGCGACGGCAGCCGGGATGCCGTCAGCAATGCCCGCCCCGTCGACGCCCTGCACGCGCACCAGGCGCGCGAGGTCGTGCGGCGGGCGCAGGCCATGGCCTACTGAGCGGGCCTACTGAGCCGGCCTATTGAGCCGGCACTACGCCTTTTCCAGCGCGTCGTCCGCCGCGCCCGCCCGCCGGTCCGGCGCGCGGTCCAGGCTGTACCAGGCGATCAGTGCGCAGACGGTGGCCAGCGAGAAATGCAGCCACGAGTACATCCCGTGCGAGCCATCGGGTTTGAAGATCACCATCACCCACGTCGACAGCCCGGCGATGACCGCGATCGCCCGTCGCGATTGCGCCAGCGGGGCGACCACCGCCAATGGCCAGGAGTAGTACCACGGCAGGGCCGCGGGCACGAACAGCACCACGACGAGCATCGAGACCGCTATGCCGGTCAGCGCGGCGCGGTCGTCGCGCCGGAAGCGCCACCACAGCAACGGCAGCGACACCGCGATGACCGCGATTCCGACGAGGCGGGTGATGCGCAGCATCGGGTAGAAGTGCACCACGAAGAACCCGTTGAACACGGCGTGGATGATGTTGGCGGCGGCGGTCGGCACCGTGAGCCAGTTGATGATCTTCACCGAACCGGCCAGCGCGGTCAGCCACCCCAGGCCCACCCCGGCCACGGCCGACAGGATGCCGAACACGACGCCGAAGATCAACAGCGACATCGCCGTGGCCGCCGCGAACGCCGTGGCCGGCCGGTATCCGCGGCGGTCGCGCAGGTGGCGGGTCCAGACCCATACCATGAACGGCAGCGCGATTCCGGCGGTGGCCTTGACCGCGATGGCCACCGTGATCAGCGTCGTGCCCAGCACGTGCCGCCCGGCGAAACTCAGCGCGATGCCGGCGGCCATCAAGCCCACCATCAGCATCTCGTTGTGCACCCCGCCCATCAGATGGATGAGCACCAGCGGGTTGAGGACGCAGATCCACAGCGCCGTCGATCCGTCGGTGCCCAGGTGCCGGGCCAGCCGCGGGGTGGCCCAGATCAGCAGCGCCAGCCCCGGCAGCATGCACAGCCGCAGCAGCGCCGTTCCGGCCACCACGTTGTTGCCGACGGCCATGGTGACCAGCTTCGCCACCAGGATGAATGCCGGGCCGTAGGGGGCGGTGGTGATCGTCCAGATGGGACTTACGTTGTCCAGCAAGCTGTTCGGGTTGGCGACCGGCCCCACCGCGTAGGGGTCGAGGCCGTCGCGCAGCAGCGCGCCCTGCGCCAGGTACGAATAGGTGTCCCGGCTGAAGACGGGCACCGAGAGCAGCAACGGCACCAGCCAGAAGCCGGTGGTGGCCTTCATCATGAACTCGGTCACCTCGCCGGCCAGCACGCGCCGGCCCAGGCGCAGCCAGGCGATCAGCATCAGGCCCACGCCCGCCCACAGCACCACGGACGACAACACCAGCCCGTGGCCAAAACGCAGCCAGGACATGTGGATCGACTCCAGCAGCGGGTCGTGTTGGCGGGTGCTGCCCGCGCCGAGGCCGCCAACCAAGATCAGCACCGAACCGAGCATGCCCAGCTTCGCCGGTCCGGACTCCGCCGCGCCGGCGAACGCGCGCAGCTGTGAAAACCACCCGGCGCCAGCCGGTTTCGCTTCCGGCGAGTCGGACGGTGGGGTGTGCGTCGGCGTCGTCATCGGCTCAGGCGGACCGGTCGGTGGCCATTCTGGCCAGCTCGGAGAGCCCCGCTTTGGCCGCCGCGTTGATCGGCGCGGCCGCCAGCGCCGCCAGGGCCCGCTGGGTCAGCTCGGCGATGCGGCGCTCCGCCGCGGCCAGGGCGCCCACCGACTCGATTACCCCGCGCAACCGGTCCACCTCGGCATCGGTCAACTGCGCCCCGATCGAGTCGCGTAACAACTTGGCCGCCAACGGATCCGACCCGTCGGCCAGCTCCAGCGCCTCGGCCAGCAGCACGGTGCGCTTGCCCGAGCGCAGGTCGTCACCCGACGGCTTGCCGGTCACCGCCGGGTCACCGAACACACCCAGCACGTCGTCACGGAGCTGGAAGGCCACGCCGATGTCCGTCCCGAACCGGCCGAAGACGTCCTGCACGTCGGGCCGGTCGGCGGCGGCGGCCGCCCCGAGCTGCAGCGGTCGCGACACCGTGTAACAGGCGGTCTTATAGGTGTCGACGTTCATCGCCGAGGCGATCGACTCGGCGGCGCTGGCTTCGGCGACGATGTCCAGGAATTGACCGCCCAGTACCTCGGTGCGGATTTCGGCCCACACGCGCTGTACCCGCCGCACGGCGTCGGGCGGCAGTTCCGCGTGGAACACGATGTCGTCGGCCCACGACAGCGCGAGGTCGCCGAGCAGGATCGCGGCCGACATGCCGAACTGCTCCGGCGAACCCCGCCAGCGCCTGCCGCGGTGCAGGTCGGCGAACTGGACATGGGCGGTCGGGCGGCCGCGGCGGGTGGAGGAGTCATCGATGACGTCGTCGTGCACCAGCGCGCAGGCGTGCAGCAGCTCCAGCGCGGAAAACAGCAGCAGCACTTCGGAATCGGGTTCCCCGCTGGCCACGGCGCGCCAGCCCCAGTAGGCGAAGGCGGGTCGCAGCCGTTTGCCGCCGTTGAGCACGAAGCTCTCCAGGGCGGCGACCAGCACCTCGTAGTCGCTACCGATGTAGGCGGTGTCCGCGCGCCGGTCGTGCAGATACCGCCGGAGCCGATCGGTGATCGCGCCGGTCAACTCGACGGTTGCCGCTGCTGCTGGGGCTTTCGAGCTCAGCGCCGCGCCCCCTTCTGCTCGACGTGCTTGGTGTGGCAGGCCCGACCAGTGTATTCGGCGCGGCACCGGGGACCTTCTCAACCTGGCGTGGCGCTGATCGCTTCGACCGCCGCACTATTCCCCCGCAAGCGGGCGGCACCCCCACGCCTATGCTGGCGGGGTGTCGGAGCCGCCCGCTGTGCGGCCGGGAGACGCCCCAAGCATCGTCGGATGGAGAGAAGCCGCGTGACACTCAACACCATTGCGCTCGAGCTGGTGCCGCCGAACGCCGACGAAGGCCGCGAGCGGGCGCTCGAGGACGCGCGAAAGGTGGTGCAGTACTCGGCGGAAACCGGTCTGGCAGCCCGGCTGCGGCACGTGATGATCCCCGGCATCATCGCTGAGGACGACGACCGTCCCATCGTGATGAAGCCCAAACTCGACGTGCTGGACTTCTGGTCCATGGTCAAGCCCGAGCTGCCGGGATTCCATGGCCTGTGCACCCAGGTCACCGCCTTCTCCGACGAGCCGACCTTGCGGCGGCGGCTGACCGATCTGCGCGCGGCCGGGATGGAAGGCGTGGTCTTCGTCGGCGTCCCGCGCACGATGAACGACGGCGAAGGCTCCGGCGTCGCGCCCACGGACGCCCTGTCGATCTACCGTGAGCTCGTGCCCAACCGCGGCGTCATCCTGATACCCACCCGCGAGGGGGAGCACGGCCGGTTCAACTTCAAGTGCGATCAGGGCGCCACCTACGGCATGACCCAGCTGTTGTACTCCGACGCGATCGTCGGCTTCCTGCGCGAATTCGCCGAAACCACCGATCACCGGCCGGAGATCCTGCTGTCCTTCGGCTTCGTCCCCAAGATGGAGGGCCGGGTCGGCCTGATCAACTGGCTGATTCAGGACCCGGGTAACGCGGCGGTGGCCGACGAGCAGGAGTTCGTCAAACGGTTGGCCGCCAGCGAACCGCCCCAGAAGCGTCAGCTCATGACCGACCTCTACAAGCGCGTGATCGACGGGGTGGCCGAGCTGGGGTTCCCGCTGAGCATCCACCTCGAGGCCACCTACGGGGTGTCGGCGCCCGCCTTCCAGACGTTCGCGGAGATGCTGGCGTACTGGTCGCCCGCCCAGTACAGCTAGCTCGGCGGCTGGTCCCGCGGTGCGGTGAACCGCGGGGAACGATCGCGGTTCATCCAGGCCAGCAGCGCGACGACGCCGGCCGCGGCGAACGACGCGATGCCCAGCCACACGCCCGCCCCGGTGAATGACCGCGTGTTCGGGTCGGTGTAGCGGGCCTGAGCCGTCATCGTGCTCACGACGCCCGGCTTGAGCTTCCAGGACACCACCGTGGACTCGACCCGGTCGCCGTTGGTGGACGTCACCACGCCGGGGAAGGCGACGGTCAGCTCGACGTCGGCTTCGGAATCGGTCAGCGAGGTCAAGTCAGCGCGGCCCTCGAGGATGACCAGGTTGCCGCTGCGCCGCAGGGACAGGTTCACCCCCTGCGCATCGGAGTTCATGTTGGCCAGCTGCGGCAACTCGGCGAACGTCAGGTCCGAGAACACCGCCTGCGATCCCACGTAGCCGTCACTGTCGTAGTTCGACACCGCCACCTTCTGGCTGAACGGCAGGTTGTTGCTGTCGAGCTGGGGGCCGGTGTCCTTGGGCGTCTTGGGTTTAGCGGCGGCGACGATCTCCCCGGACACCAGGTCGTCGGGGGAGACGGTGAGCGACGCCCTGACCCGCAGGCAGCCGGTGGCCAGCGGCACCAGCATGAGCAGCATCGCGATGGCCACCAGGCGGCGGCGCCGAGCGGTGAATCCGCGGGATCGGGGCGGGGAGAGGCTGGCGCGCACCAGGTCATCGTGCCAGATCCGGCGCGCCGCCAGCGCGGGTCCGCCCGGGCGCGCCCGCGATCCGGCGATCACAGCGGGAGCTTGCGGCCCAAGATCGCGAATGCGCGCGGGTCGCCGGCGAAATGGTAGCCGCGGATCACGTCGGTGAAGCCCAGCCGGCGGTACAACCGCCAGGCCCGGTTCGGTTCGCCGTTGGTCTCGGGCGTGGACAGCAGGACGTTCTCTTCGGCTCGACCGGCGAGCAGCCGCCGGGCCAGCGCCTCGCCGAGGCCGCGACCCTGCGCGCGCGGGTGGATGTGCAGCTCGGTCAACTCGAAGTAACTGTTCATCAGCCCGGCGATCTCCTGCGCCGGCCGGCCGCCCCGTTGCAGTCCGAGCACGACCTGCTGCTGCCACCACTGCCCGGGTGCCCCGGGGTACCCGTAGGCGATGCCGAGCAGCGGGGCGTTGCTCAATTCGGCCACCGACGGGACCGCCCCGTCCGCGCCCTCGGCCGGCTCGGCGTCCACGACGCCCACCCCTTGCCAGCCCCGCCGGCGGATGTGCTCGAGCCACATCGCGGCGCGCTGGTTCTCGGTGCCGCGTGGGTACCGCATCGCGTCGACATACACCTTCAGGGCCTCGCCCAGACGGCGCTCCATATCGGTGGGCGGCAGATCGATGAGGAATATCGCCACTCGCGGTGTCCTCCTCACCCTGTGCTCGCATGCCGGCGTTCACGTTGTCGCGCGGCCCGCGCCGCCACCGCCATTATCGGACGCGCGGGGAGGCCGTCGGGCGGGCGGTCGCGGCAACGAACCGCCCACCCATCCCGGCTGGGGAAGCCGGTTGTAGCGCACGGCCGTTCCGGCTCCGACGGGGGCACGGCCGGGGCCAGGATAGAATCGCCACCGAACCAGTGGTATGGCGCAGATTGACCTCGTATCATTTCAGTTAGTTGCCCTACAACGGGCATCCGCGTGTTATCGATAGATACGCGTCAACTGTCGGCAAGGAGGGACGAATGCCACTCTCCGATCATGAGCAGCGGATGCTCGATCAGATCGAGAGCGCTCTCTACGCCGAAGATCCCAAGTTCGCGTCGAGCGTCCGCGGCGGAGGGTTGCGCGCGCCCACCGCGCGCCGCCGCCTGCAGGGCGCGGCCCTGTTCGTGATCGGCCTCGCGATGCTGGTTTCCGGGGTGGCGTTCAAGGCCACCATGATCGGAAACTTCCCGATTCTCAGCGTCTTCGGGTTCATCGTGATGTTCGGTGGCGTGGTGTTCGCCATCACGGGTCCACGGTTGTCCGGCCGCCCCGACCACCCCGGCTCGGCGCCCGGCTCGCTGCGGCAGCGCCGCAACAAGGGCGGCGGGGGTTCGTTCACCAGTCGCATGGAAGACCGGTTCCGCCGCCGCTTCGACGACTAGCGGTCTCGCCAACGAATCTGGGGTAGCCATCGGGCTCCCCCTTTTTCATGTCCGTTTCATGGCCGTACCGGGCGCGCGGTCATCGTCACAGATTGATCCGGCTCGGCTGAGTATCGCCGGGCCGGTGATGCCGTTTTGAGGCCGGATCGAGCCGCAACCGTGCTTTGGCGCAGGAGTTGAGCCCCACCGCGCCCCACCGCGTACCCCCACTTCGCCCCACACCGTGGCCTGTGCGGCTTTGAGCTGCGGTTTCCTACCTTCTACTGGAATGCGAGGCGGGGCCCGGTGGGTCCGGGTGCGGTGGCATGTGCGCCCATGGGTGGCGGATAACCCGGAAAAGTCCGCCACGACACTCTCGGAATGGGGCGAAGTGGGGGATTGTGGGGTATGGTGGCCACAGTGTTTGGGTGACCCCGAGTGGGAGGTGAGCCGGTGTTTCTCGGCACCTACACGCCCAAACTCGACGACAAAGGGCGGCTCACGTTGCCCGCCAAATTTCGCGACGCGCTGGCAGGGGGGTTGATGGTCACCAAGAGCCAGGACCACAGCCTCGCCGTCTACCCGCGGGGCGAATTCGAGCAGCTCGCGCGCCGGGCGAGCAAGGCGTCGAGGAGCAACCCCGACGCCAGGGCGTTCCTGCGCAACCTCGCCGCCGGCACCGACGAGCAGCATCCCGACGCGCAGGGCCGCATCACACTGTCGGCCGACCACCGCCGCTACGCGAACCTCTCCAAGGATTGCGTGGTGATCGGAGCGGTCGACTACCTCGAGATCTGGGATGCGCAAGCCTGGCAGGACTACCAGCAGACCCACGAAGAGAACTTCTCCGCGGCCAGCGATGAAGCACTCGGCGACATCATCTGAGGCGCACGCCCGTGCAACGTGGCCTCTGCCCGAACCGACCCTGGCGTACTTCCCCAACGCCAGGTTCGTGCCTTCGGACAGGGACCTCGATGCAGGGGCGTCTCGCCGGACCCGGGGAGGCGTTGCGGTGGCTGACGATTCGGGCGACTTCGGACACGTACCAGTCCTGCTGCAGCGCTGCGTCGAACTGCTGACCCCCGCGCTGACCCGTCACCATGCCGACGGGTCGGGCGCCGTCCTGCTCGATGCCACCCTGGGCGCGGGCGGGCATGCCGAGCGGTTCCTGACCGACCTGCCCGGGCTGCGGTTGATCGGACTCGACCGCGACCCCAGCGCGCTGGAAATCGCCGGCGACCGGTTGGCGCGATTCGCCGACCGCGTCACGCTGGTGCACAGCCGCTACAACGGCCTCACCGCGGCACTGGCCGAATCCGGTTACGACACAGTCGGATCGCTCGACGGGATGCTGTTCGACCTCGGGGTGTCGTCCATGCAGCTCGACCGCGCCGAGCGGGGCTTCGCCTACGCGCAGGACGCGCCGCTGGACATGCGGATGGATCCCGAGTCGCCGTTGACGGCGGCCGACATCCTCAACACCTACGACGAAGCCGCGCTGGCGGACATCCTGCACCGCTACGGCGAGGAACGGTTCGCGCGCCGGATCGCCGCGCAGATCGTGCGCCAGCGCGCCCGCGCACCCTTCACGTCGACCGCGGAGCTGGTAGCCCTGCTCTACCAAGCGATTCCGGCCCCGGCCCGGCGGACCGGGGGCCACCCGGCCAAGCGCACCTTCCAGGCCCTGCGGATCGCGGTCAACGACGAGTTGGACTCTTTGCGCAGCGCGATCCCGGCCGGGCTGGACGCGCTCGCCGTCGGCGGGCGCATGGTGGTGCTGGCCTACCAGTCCCTGGAGGACCGGATCGTCAAGCGGTTGTTCGCCGACGCGGTCGCGTCCCGCACGCCGGTGGATCTGCCGGTCGAGCTTCCCGGCCACGAGCCGCGATTCCGGTCGCTCACGCACGGCGCCGAACGCGCGGACGCCGCCGAGGTCGAACGCAATCCGCGCAGCGCCGCGGTGCGACTACGCGCCGTGCAACGGGTCCAGCAGGCAACCGGAAAGGGCGACGCATGAAAGCAAAGCGGGAGACGCCGAATCGCCGCGGCGGGCGCGACGGTTCCGCCCGGCGCAGCAGGCGCTCGGCCGCCGAGCCCGGCTCGGCCCGCCGCACCCGGCCGGGGCGGAGCGCGGCGCCCACCCGGGAGAGCCGCGCGCCCAAATCCGGACCGCTCACCGGCCCCATCGCCCGGCCCGCCGAGCGTCCCGCGCGGCCCAAGAGCACGAGCCAGGCGAAGGCGCGGGCTAAGGCACGGAAGGCCAAGGCGCCCAAGGTCGTTCGCCCACGCCTGAGCGAGCGCCTGGCGACCCGGCTGGCCTCGATCGACCTGCGGCCCCGCACCCTGGCGGCCAAGGTCCCGTTCGTCGTGTTGGTCATCGGCGCGCTGGGCCTCGGCCTGGGTCTCACCCTGTGGTTGTCCACGGACTCCGCGGAGCGCTCCTACAAATTGAGCCACGCCCGCGAGAAGACTCGGCTGCTGCAACAGCAGAAAGAGGCGCTGGAACGTGATGTGCGCGAGGCGGAATCCGCACCGGCACTGGCGGAGGCGGCCCGCAAACAGGGCATGATCCCGACGCGGGACACCGCGCACCTGGTCCAGGACCCGTCCGGGAACTGGGTGGTCGTCGGCACGCCCAAGCCGGCTGACGGGGTGCCGCCACCACCGTTGAACAGCAAGCTTCCCGACCAAGGCCCGCCGGTGCCCCCCGCACCGCCGGCGCCGCCCGCCGAAGTCCCGGTCCGGCTGCAGCCCGACCCCGCGGCGCCCGCGCCGGCCCGGTCCGGTCCCGAGGCGCTGCTGCGTGCACCGGACGGATCGTCGACGCTCGGCGGCCAGCACCTGGCGCAGACCGGGCCGCAACCGCCGGGCATACCGGGGGCACCGGCAGCCGGGCAGGCGCCCGCTGCGCTGCCCGTGCCGGGTGCGCTGCCCGTGCCGGGCGTGCCGGTGCCGGGGCTGCCCGCGCCTGCGGTGATCGCGCCCGCTCCCGGGCCCGCCGAGGTGCCGGTGCCGTTGGGCGGCTTGCCGATTCCGCCGCCCGGGCAGGTGCCCGCACCGCTGCCCGCTGAGGTTCCGGTGCCGGTGCAACGGGCCCCCGCGGTTCCCCCGCCGGTGGCTCCCGTCGTGCCCGCCGCCCCCGTGCTGGCGCCGCAGCCGGTGGCTCCCGGTCCCGCCGTGACGCCGGGTGCGCCCCGGTGAGCCGCGGAGACTCCATGCGCGCCCGCCGGTCGCAGCCGAGCCGTGGTCCCCGTAAAGCGCAGGAAGCCAAGGGGGTTCGCCAGCCGAAGCGCCGCGGGAAGCAACAGCAGGCCCAGGACGTCCGGGAGCCGAAGCGATTCCGGAAAGCCAAGGAAGCCAAGCAGGGCCGCGCGGCCGACCGTCCGGAGGCCGCGGCGACCGAGCACTCCGCTCGGGAGCGGCGCACCCGCAAGCTCGTTCAGGCGGGCAGCCGCGGCGCGTCGTTCGTGTTCCGGCATCGGGCCGGGAACGCGGCCATCGGGCTTCTGATCGTGGTGGCGGCAGTCCAGCTGTTCGTCCTGCAGGTGACCAACGCGCCGACGCTGCGCGCCCAGGCGGCGAGCCAGCTCAAGGTCACCGACGTCGAGAAGGCCGTGCGCGGCAGCATCGTCGACCGCAACAAGGATCAGCTGGCGTTCACAACCGAGTCGCGCGCGTTGACGTTCCAGCCCAAGAGGATTCGCAAACAACTCGACGAGGCCAAGAGCAAGAACTCGGCGGCCCCCGACCCGCAGCAGCGGCTGCGGGACATCGCCAAAGAGGTCGCCACCCGGCTGGGCAACAAGCCCGACTCCGCGACCGTGTTGAAGAAGCTGCAGAGCGACGAGAACTTCGTCTATCTGGCGCGCGCCGTCGACCCCGCGGTCGCCAGCGCGATCTCCGACAAGTATCCCGAAGTCGGTTCGGAGCGGCAGGATCTGCGGCAATACCCCGGCGGGTCGTTGGCGGCCAACATCGTCGGCGGCATTGACTGGGACGGCCACGGGCTGCTGGGGCTGGAGGAGTCGCTGGACTCGGTGCTGTCGGGGACCGATGGCTCGGTCACCTACGACCGGGGATCCGACGGCGTCGTCATCCCCGGCAGTTACCGCAACCGGCACCGGGCGGTCAACGGCTCGATGGTCCAGCTGACGCTCGACGACGACATCCAGTTCTACGTGCAGCAGCAGGTGCAGCAGGCCAAGAATCTGTCCGGCGCACATGATGTTTCGGCGGTCGTGCTGGATTCGAAGACCGGCGAGGTTCTGGCGATGGCCAACGACAACACCTTCGACCCGTCCCAGGACATCGGGCGCCAGGGCGACAAGCAGCTGGGCAACCTGGCGGTGTCCTCGCCGTTCGAGCCGGGCTCGGTGAACAAGGTCATCACCGCGTCCTCGGTCATCGAGTACGGCCTGTCCAACCCCGACGAGGTGCTGCAGGTGCCCGGCTCGATCAACATGGGCGGCGTGAACGTGCACGACGCGTGGGAGCACGGCGTGATGCCCTACACCACGACCGGCGTGTTCGGAAAGTCCTCCAACGTCGGCACTTTGATGCTCGCGCAACGCGTCGGGCCGGAACGCTTCTACGACATGGTCCGCAAATTCGGGCTCGGGCAGCGCACCAACGTGGGCCTGCCCGGTGAGAGCGCCGGGCTGGTGCCGCCGATCGACCAATGGTCGGGCAGCACCTTCTCCAACCTGCCTATCGGGCAAGGGCTTTCGATGACGCTGCTGCAGATGGCCGGCATGTATCAGACGATCGCCAACGATGGGGTGCGCATCCCGCCGCGGATCGTCAAGGCCACCATCGCACCCGACGGCACCCGGACCGAAGAGGCGCGTCCCGAGGGCGTGCGGGTGGTTTCGCCGCAGACGGCCCAAACCGTGCGCAACATGCTGCGCGCCGTCGTGCAGCGCGACCCGATGGGCTACCAGCAGGGCACCGGGCCCTCCGCCGCGGTGACCGGCTACCAGATGGCCGGCAAGACGGGCACCGCTCAGCAGATCAACCCGGCCTGCGGCTGCTACTTCGACAACGTCTACTGGATAACCTTCGCCGGCATGGCCACCGTCGACAACCCGCGCTATGTCATCGGGATCATGATGAACAACCCGGATCGCAACGCCGACGGTACGCCGGGCCACTCGGCGGCCCCGTTGTTCCACAACATCGCCGGCTGGCTCATGCAGCGGGAGAACGTGCCGCTGTCGCCGGACCCGGGTCCGCCGCTGACCCTGCAGGCGACGTAGCCAACCGGAAACCGCCGGCCAATCTGTCGTGCAGTGACGTCGGGTGTGCGTCCAGGGCGGGATTCGGGCCGAAATCCCGCCCTCAACGCACACTCGATCGATGAGCCCACCTGGCTGGCAGGCGCCTCTCGGTAGGGTGTCATGGCCGATCATGAGGACCACGTGCGTGGACGGGAGGTGTGCCGTGCCCACTGATTTGCGCCCCAGCGCCGTGGCGGGCGCGCGCCTGCCCGCGCTGGCGGCCCAGGTCGGGGCGGTGCCCGCGGACCGGGGCGCGGCGGTGCCCGACGTGCCCGTCACCGGCGTCACGCTGCGCGCCCAGGACGTGCGGCCCGGCGACCTGTTCGCCGCGCTGACGGGCGCCTCGACCCACGGGGCGCGGTACGCCCCCGAGGCGATCGAACGCGGCGCCGTCGCGGTCCTCACCGACGCCGCCGGCGTCGCGGAGATGGGTGCGTCGGCCTCGACCGTCCCGACGCTGGTGCATCCGGCGCCCCGCGGGGTCCTCGGCGCCCTGGCCGCCACGGTGTACGGGAACCCATCGGAGCGTACGACGGTCATCGGGATCACCGGAACCTCGGGCAAGACCACCACGACGTATCTGGTCGAATCCGGGCTGCGCGCCGGGGGCCGCAAGGCCGGGCTGATCGGCACGATCGGCATCCGGATCGACGGCGCCGACGTCCCGAGCGCGCTGACCACGCCGGAGGCGCCCGCGCTGCAGGCCATGTTCGCGGCGATGGCCGAGCGCGGGGTGGACACCGTGGTCATGGAGGTCTCGAGCCACGCGCTCGCGCTCGGCCGGGTGGACGGCACCGGCTTCGCGGTGGGCGGCTTCACCAACCTGTCGCGGGACCACCTCGACTTTCACCCCACCATGGCCGACTACTTCGAGGCCAAGGCGAAGCTGTTCGACCCCGCGTCACCGTTGCGGGCCCGGCGGGTGGTGGTCTGCGTCGACGACGAAGCCGGGCGCGCCATGGCGGCGCGGGCCGGGGATGCCATCACCGTCAGCGCCGCCGGCGAGCCCGCGCACTGGCGCGCCATGGACGTGATGCCGATGGGTGCGGGGGGACAGCAGTTCACCGCGATCGACCCCACCGGCGTGCGCCACCGGGTCGGCATCCGGTTGCCGGGGCATTACAACGTCGCCAATTGCCTTGTGGCGCTTGCGCTTCTGGACGCGGTGGGGGTGTCTCCCGAGCAAGCGGCGCCGGGACTGCTGGAGACCCGGGTGCCCGGGCGCATGGAAGACATCGACGGTGGCCAGGATTTCCTCGCGCTGGTCGACTACGCCCACAAGCCCGGCGCGCTGCGCGCGGTGCTGACCACCCTGGCGCGGCCGGGTCGCCGGCTGGCGGTGGTGTTCGGCGCCGGCGGCGAGCGCGACCCGGGCAAGCGGGCGCCGATGGGCGCGACCGCCGCTGAGCTGGCCGACCTGGTCGTCGTCACCGATGACAACCCCCGCGGCGAGGACCCCGCCGCCATCCGCCGCGAGATACTGTCCGGTGCGACCGAAAGCGGTGGTGCGGCCGAGGTCGTCGAGATCGGGGACCGGCGCGCGGCCATCCGGCACGCCGTCGCCTGGGCGCAACCGGGCGACGTGGTGCTGGTCGCCGGCAAGGGGCACGAGACCGGGCAGCGCGCCGCCGGCGAAACCCGTCCGTTCGACGACCGGGTGGAGCTGTCCGAGGCGTTGCGGGCCCGTCGGCCCCGTGAGACTCGGTCATGATCGACCTCACCGTCGCGCAGATCGCCGAGCTGGTGGGCGGCACGCTGGCCGACATCTCACCGCGGGCCGCCGCCGAGCTCCGCGTCACCGGAACCGTCGAATTCGATTCGCGCGCAGTGGGTCCCGGCGGGTTGTTCCTCGCGCTGCCGGGGGC
This sequence comes from Mycobacterium sp. E3305, assembly GCF_001666785.1. NCBI lineage: Bacteria > Bacillati > Actinomycetota > Actinomycetes > Mycobacteriales > Mycobacteriaceae > Mycobacterium > Mycobacterium sp. E3305. Next base: position 39,725 of record NZ_LZJA01000231.1, read on the forward strand.
GCACGCCGATGGGCATGACTACGCGCGGGCGGCGGCGGCGGCCGGCGCGGTGGCCGTGCTGGCCGCCCGGCCGGTGGGGGTGCCGGCGATCGTGGTGCCCCCGCAGCGGGCGAGCCGCGGCGGCGGCCTGGCCGGGGTGCTCGAACACGACACCGACGGCTCGGGCGCGGCCGTGCTCGCCGCGCTGGCCAGGCTGGCCAAGGCGGTGGCCGCCGAGCTGGTGGCCGGCGGCCTGACCATCATCGGCATCACGGGTTCGTCGGGGAAGACGTCGACCAAAGACCTCGTCAAGACCGTGCTCGAGCCGCTGGGCGAGGTCATCGCCCCGCCCGGGTCGTTCAACAACGAGCTGGGCCACCCCTGGACGGTGCTGCGCGCGACGCGGGACACCGACTACCTGGTTCTCGAGATGTCGGCCCGCCATCCCGGCAACATCGCCGCGCTGGCCGAGATCGCCCCGCCCGCGATCGGGGTGGTGCTCAACGTCGGCACCGCCCACCTGGGCGAGTTCGGCTCACGGGAGGCCATCGCGCGGACCAAATCCGAACTGCCGCAATCGGTTCCGCCGTCCGGTGTGGTCATCCTCAACGCCGACGACCCGGTGGTGGCGGCGATGGCCCGCGTCACCGGGGCGAGGGTGGTGTGGGTCAGCCGGTCCAGCCGCACCGACGCGGGTCCCAGCGACGTCTGGGCGGACGGAGTGTCGCTGGACGAACTGGCCAGGCCGCGCTTTACCCTGCACGCGATGGACAGCGCGGTCGCGGTTGAGCTCGGCGTGTTCGGCGACCATCAGGTCACCAACGCGCTGTGTGCCGCCGCGGTCGCGCTGGAGTGCGGCGCGACCGTCGACCAGGTCGCCGCCGCGCTGGCGCAGGCGGGGCCGGTGTCGCGGCACCGGATGCACGTGACCACCCGGGCGGACGGGGTGACGGTGATCGACGACGCCTACAACGCCAACCCCGACTCGATGCGGGCCGGCCTGCAGGCGCTGGCCTGGATCGCCCACCGCGCAGGCGAGAAGCGCAGGAGCTGGGCGGTGCTGGGCGAAATGGCCGAGCTCGGCGACGACGCGGTGGCCGAACACGATCGCATCGGCCGCCTGGCGGTGCGCTTAGATGTGTCTCGACTCGTCGTCGTGGGAAGTGGGAGGTCGATGAGCGCCATGCACCACGGAGCGGTCATGGAGGGCTCGTGGGGAGCTGAGGCGGTCAACGTGGCCGATGCCGACGCGGCGCTGGCGCTGTTGCGGGCCGAGCTGCAGCCCGGCGACGTGGTCCTGGTCAAGGCCTCCAACGCGGCGGGGCTGGGAGCGCTGGCCGACGCCCTGGCTGGTGACGATCGCGAGGGCGGCGAAGCCGGGCGAAGCGGGTCGTCACCATCGGGCGACGGGGGGACCGGCTCGTGAGGCAGATCCTGATCGCCGTCGCGATCGCGCTCGCGGTGTCAATCCTGTTGACGCCGGCGCTGATTCGCCTGTTCACCAGGCAGGGTTTCGGCCATCACACCCGCGAGGACGGGCCGCCCAGCCATCATTCGAAGCGCGGCACGCCGTCGATGGGCGGCGTGGCGATCCTCGCCGGCATCTGGGCGGGCTACCTCGGGACCCACCTGGCCGGGCTGGCGTTCGACGGCGAGGGCGTCTCCGCGTCGGGCCTGCTGGTGCTGGGCCTGGCGACCGCGCTCGGCGGCGTCGGCTTCCTCGACGACCTGATCAAGGTCCGCCGGTCGCGCAACCTCGGGTTGAACAAGACGGCCAAGACCATTGGGCAGGTGGCCGCCGCGGTGCTGTTCGGCGTGCTGGTCTTGCAGTTCCGCAACGGCAGCGGATTGACACCGGCCAGCTCGGACCTGTCCTATGTACGCGAAATCGCCACCGTCACTTTGACTCCGGCGCTGTTCGTGTTGTTCTGCGTGGTCGTGGTCAGCGCGTGGTCCAACGCGGTCAATTTCACCGACGGTCTGGACGGCCTGGCCGCCGGGTGCATGGCCATGGTCACCGCCGCCTACGTGTTGATCACCTTCTGGCAGTACCGCAACGCGTGCGTGACGGCGCCGGGCCTGGGCTGCTACAACGTGCGCGACCCGCTGGACCTGGCGCTCGTCGCGGCCGCCACCGCGGGCGCCTGCATCGGCTTCCTGTGGTGGAACGCCGCTCCCGCAAAGATTTTCATGGGGGACACCGGCTCGCTGGCGCTGGGTGGCATCATCGCGGGCCTGTCGGTCACCAGCCGCACCGAGATCCTCGCCGTCGTGCTGGGGTCGCTGTTCGTCGCCGAGGTCACCTCGGTGGTGCTGCAGATCCTGGCGTTTCGCACCACCGGTCGCCGGGTGTTCCGGATGGCGCCGTTCCACCACCATTTCGAGTTGGCGGGCTGGGCCGAAACCACGGTGATCATTCGCTTCTGGCTGCTCACGGCGATCACGTGTGGGCTGGGCGTGGCCCTCTTCTACGGTGAGTGGCTGGGCGCGATCGGTGCCTGACGTACCCGGACTCGAGCCTCTGGTGCCGGGCGCGCCGGTGCTGGTGGCCGGCGGCGGGGTGACCGGCAAGGCGGTGCTGTCCGCGCTGATCCGGTTCGGCGCGGTGCCGACCCTGTGCGACGACGACCCGGCCACGTTGCGGCGCTACGCCGAGAGCGGCGTGGCGACGATGACGACGTCGACGTCCGCGGAGCGCCTTGCGCAGTACGCCCTGGTGGTCACCAGCCCCGGGTTCTCGCCGGACACGCCGCTGCTGGCCGCCGCCGCGACGGAGGGCGTGCCGATCTGGGGCGACGTGGAGCTGGCCTGGCGGCTGGACACGGCGGGTTACTACGGGCCACCGCGCCGCTGGCTGGTGGTGACCGGCACGAACGGCAAGACGACCACGGCGTCGATGCTGCAGGCCATGCTGACCGCCGCGGGCCGGCGCAGCGTGTTGTGCGGCAACATCGGCGACCCGGTGCTCGACGTGCTCGAGCAGCCGGCCGACCTGCTGGCCGTCGAGCTGTCCAGCTTTCAGCTGCACTGGGCGCCCTCGGTGCGGCCCGAGGCGGGCGTCGTGCTCAACATCGCGGAGGACCACCTGGATTGGCATTCGACCATGGCCGACTACACGGCGGCCAAGGCGCGCGTGCTGGGCGGCCGGGTGGCGGTGGTGGGGCTCGACGACGCCCGGGCGGCGGCGTTGCTGGGCACCGCCGGGGCGCCGGTGCGCGTCGGCTTCCGGCTCGGCGAGCCGGCGGTGGGCGAACTCGGCGTGCGCGACGGCCGGCTGGTCGACCGCGCCTTCGCCGACGACCTCGCGCTCCTGCCGGTCGACTCGATCCCGGTGCCCGGGCCCGTCGGCGTCCTCGACGCCCTGGCCGCGGCCGCGCTGGCCCGCAGCGTCGACGTGCCCGCCGAGGCGATCGCGGAGGCGGTCGCGTCCTTCCGGGTGGGCCGGCACCGGGCGGAGGTGGTCGCGGTGGCCGACGGCATCACCTACGTCGACGACTCCAAGGCCACCAATCCGCACGCCGCCGAGGCGTCCGTGCTCGCCTACCCCCGCGTGGTGTGGGTGGCGGGCGGATTGCTCAAGGGCGCGTCGGTGGACGCCGAGGTCGCCCGGATGGCCTCCCGCCTGGTCGGGGCCGTGCTGATCGGCCGGGATCGGCGAGAGGTTGCAGAGGCGTTATCGCGACACGCGCCGGATGTCCCCGTCGTCCAGGTTGTGACAGGCGAGGATGCTGATATGAATGCGACGGCTGTGGTTGTTGGTGCAAATGTGACAGAAGTGAAATATTCCGGCGACGATCTCGGCACTTCCGTCATGACCGCGGCGGTGGCCGCGGCCCGCGACCTGGCCCGGCCCGGCGACACGGTGCTGCTGGCACCCGCGGGCGCCTCGTTTGACCAGTTCACCGGGTACGCCGACCGTGGCGACGCCTTCGCCGCCGCCGTCCGCGCGGCCACCCGGTAGGGCGGGAATGGGTAACCCGCTGGCCCGGCTCAGACGCCGGGGCAAGGACATTGCAGAGGCCGGCGCCACCAAGGCCACCGACGCCGCCGCACCGGAGCAGCCGGACGCCGACGACGACGCGGCGACCGGCCCCGTCAGCGCCGCAGGCAGCTCGGAGGCCAGGCCGTCCACGAAGCCGCAGGCGGGAGGCGAGGGGCGTAACCGGTTCGGCGCCTGGCTGAGCCGGCCCATGACCTCGTTCCACCTGATCATCGCCGTGGCCGGGCTGCTGACGACGCTCGGTTTGATCATGGTGCTGTCGGCCTCGGGCGTGCGGTCCTACGACGCCGACGGGTCGGCCTGGGTGATCTTCGGCAAGCAGGTGCTGTGGACGGTGATCGGCCTGATCGCCTGCTACGCCTCGCTGCGCATGTCGGTCCGGTTCATCCGCCGCGTCGCCTTCACCGGCTACGTCGTCACCGTCATCCTGCTCGTGCTCGTGCTGGTGCCCGGCATCGGCAACCTGGCCAACGGGTCCCGGAAGTGGTTCGTCATCGCCGGCTTCTCGATGCAGCCCTCGGAGTTGGCGAAGATCGCCTTCGCCATCTGGGGCGCGCACCTGCTGGCGGCACGCCGCCTGGAGCGCGCCTCGCTGCGCGAGATGCTGATCCCGCTGGTGCCGGCGGCGGTCATCGCGCTGGCGCTGATCGTCGCCCAGCCTGACCTGGGGCAGACGGTGTCGCTGGGCATCATCCTGCTGGCGTTGTTGTGGTACGCCGGGCTGCCGCTGCGCGTCTTCGCCACCTCGCTGCTGGCCGTCTTCATGGCGGGCGCGGTCCTGGCCATGTCCGCGGGTTACCGCTCGGACCGGGTGAAGTCCTGGATGAACCCCGAGAACGACCCCATGGACACCGGCTACCAGGCCCGCCAGGCGAAGTTCGCCCTGGCCCACGGGGGGATCTTCGGCGACGGCCTGGGCCAGGGCGTCGCGAAGTGGAACTACCTGCCCAACGCCCACAACGACTTCATCTTCGCGATCATCGGCGAGGAGCTGGGCTTCGTCGGCGCGTTCGGGCTGCTGGTGCTCTTCGGGTTGTTCGCCTACACCGGGATGCGCATCGCCCGCCGGTCGGCCGACCCCTTCCTGCGGCTCCTAACCGCCACGACGACGATGTGGGTGCTGGGCCAGGCGTTCATCAACATCGGTTACGTGATCGGGATCCTGCCGGTCACCGGCATCCAGCTGCCGCTCATCTCAGCGGGTGGAACTTCCACGGCTGCAACGCTTTTCATGATCGGCATCATGGCCAACGCGGCCCGTCACGAACCGGAGGCGGTGGCCGCGCTGCGCGCCGGCCGTGACGACAAGGTGAACCGCTTCCTGCGGCTGCCGCTGCCGCAGCCGTACGTGCCGACGCGGCTGGAATCGTTCCGCGACCGCAAGCGCGGCGGCAAGCAACCGGGCAAGGGAAGCCCGCCGCGCAACGGCGCGCGCAAGCCCGCCCGCACGGCCCAGGAACCGCTGCGGCCGGCGTTCTCCCGCACAGCCGCACGGCCGGCGCGCAGGGCGGTGCATCATGGATCTGGCCAGCGCTCCGCCACTCGCGGGGCCGGCCAGCGTCAGGCACGGCGCGCACGCGCACTGGAAGGTCAGCGTTACGGGTGAACGACACGGTCAGCAAGCCGACCGGCGGGCGGGGGACAAGTCCCCAGCCCGCCGGTGCCGCGTTGTCGGCATTTAAACCCCTGTCGGTCGTGCTGGCCGGCGGGGGCACCGCGGGCCACGTCGAGCCCGCGATGGCGGTGGCCGACGCGCTCAGCGCACTCGATCCGCAGGTGCGCATCACCGCGCTCGGCACCCACCGCGGGCTGGAGACCAGGCTGGTGCCCCAGCGCGGCTACCACCTCGAGCTGATCACGCCGGTGCCGCTGCCGCGCAAGCCCAGCGGCGACCTCGCGCGGCTGCCCCCGCGGGTGTGGCGCGCGGTCCGCGAGACCCGCGCGGTGCTCGACGCGGTGGACGCCGACGTCATCATCGGTTTCGGTGGGTACGTGGCGCTGCCGGCCTACCTCGCCGCCCGCGGGATTCCCCGCGGCCTCAGCCGTCGGCGACGCGTCCCGGTGCTGATCCACGAAGCGAACGCCAGCGCCGGCCTGGCCAACCGCGTCGGCGCCCGCGGCGCCGACCGGGTGCTGTCCGCGGTTCCCGACTGCGGTTTGCCGCGCGCCGAGGTGGTGGGGGTGCCGGTGCGGGCGGCCATCACGTCGCTGGACCGCGCGGCGCTGCGCGCCGAGGCGCGCAGGCATTTCGGCTTCGCCGAGGACGCGCGGGTGTTGCTGGTGTTCGGCGGTTCGCAGGGGGCCGTGTCGCTCAACCGGGCCGTGTCCGGCGCCGCCGCCGACCTGGCGGCCGCGGGCGTGTCGGTGCTGCACGCGCACGGGCCGAAGAACACCCTCGACCTGCGGGAGAGCCAACCGGGCGATCCGCCGTACGTCGCGGTGCCCTACCTCGACCGGATGGACCTGGCCTACGCCGCCGCCGACCTGGCGATCTGCCGGTCCGGCGCCATGACCGTCGCCGAGGTCTCGGCGGTCGGGCTGCCGGCCATCTACGTGCCGCTGCCGATCGGCAACGGCGAACAGCGGCTCAACGCGCTGCCGGTGGTCAACGGCGGGGGCGGCATGGTGGTCGCCGACGCCGCGCTGACGCCGGAACTGGTGGCCCGCGAGGTGTCCGCCCTGCTCAACGACCCGCCCCGGTTGGCGGCTATGACGACGGCCGCCGCGCGGGTCGGGCACCCCGACGCGGCGCGCCAGGTGGCGCAGGCGGCGCTGGACATCGCCAGGAAGGCAGCCGCGGGAGGGCGGCGGTGAACGCCGAACAGCTGCCGCCCGAGCTGCAGCGGGTGCACATGGTGGGCATCGGCGGAGCCGGCATGTCGGGCATCGCCCGCATCCTGCTGGACCGCGGCGCGCTGGTCTCGGGGTCCGATGCCAAGGAGTCCCGCGGCGTGCACGCCCTGCGCGCCCGGGGCGCCTCGATCCGCATCGGCCACGACGCGTCGTCGCTCGACCTGCTGCCGGGCGGCCCGACGGCGGTCATCACCACCCACGCCGCCATTCCGAAGACCAACCCCGAGCTCGTCGAGGCCCGCCGGCGGGGCATTCCGATCATCCTGCGCCCGGCGGTGCTGGCCAAGCTGATGGACGGGCGCACCACGCTGATGGTCACCGGCACGCACGGCAAGACGACGACGACGTCGATGTTGATCGTGGCGCTGCAGCACTGCGGGCGCGACCCGTCGTTCGCGGTCGGCGGTGAAATGGGGGAGGCCGGCACCAACGCGCATCACGGCAGCGGTGACTGCTTCGTGGCGGAGGCCGACGAGAGCGACGGCTCGCTGCTGGAATACACGCCGAACGTCGCCGTGGTCACCAACATCGAGACCGATCACCTGGATTTCTACGGCAGCGCCGACGCCTACGTCGGGGTGTTCGACGCCTTCGTGGAGCGGCTGGCCCCGGGTGGGGCGTTAGTGGTGTGCGTCGACGATCCGGGCGCGGCCGCGCTGGCGGACCGCACGGCCGAGCTGGGAATCCGGGTGCTGCGTTATGGATCCGACCCGGGCGTGGACCAGGCCGCCACCCTGCTGTCCTGGGAGCAGCAGGGCACCGAGGCGGTCGCCCACGTCCAGCTGGCGGGCGAACAGCATCCCCGCGTGATGCGGCTGTCGGTGCCCGGTCGGCACATGGCGCTCAACGCGCTGGGCGCCCTGCTCGCCGCGCTCGAGATCGGCGCCCCGGCGGACGCGGTGCTGGACGGGCTGGCCGGTTTCGAGGGAGTCCGCCGGCGGTTCGAACTGGTCGGCAACTCCGGGTCGGTGCGCGTCTTCGACGACTACGCCCACCATCCCACCGAGATCAGCGCGACGCTGGCCGCCGTCCGCACGGTCCTCGAGCAGAGCTCCGGCGGCCGCAGCCTCGTGGTTTTTCAGCCTCACTTATATTCGCGCACAAAGGAATTCGCCGCGGAATTCGGTCGCGCGCTGGACGCCGCCGACGAGGTGTTCGTCCTCGACGTGTACGGCGCCCGCGAACAACCGCTGGCCGGGGTCAGCGGCGCCAGCGTCGCCGAGCACGTCAGCGTGCCCGTGCGCTACCTGCCGGACTTCTCCGCGGTCGCCGAGCAGGTGGCCGCGGCTGCCGGCCCGGGCGACGTCATCGTCACGATGGGCGCGGGCGACGTGACCCTGCTCGGGCCGGAGATCGTCACCGAGCTGCGGATCCGGGACAACCGCAGCGCGCCCGGCCGGCCGGGAGTGCCGCGATGACCCAGCCGGACGACCCCGTGGGTGTCGCCGGCGAATCGGCCTCCGGTTCGGCGGACGGCGCGATCACCGAACCGATCTTCGCCGCGGGGCCCGACGTCGAGAAGCCCACGGAGGACGAGGAATTCGAGGGGCCGCGCCGACGGGCGCGCCGGGAAAGAGCCGAGCGCCGCGCGGCGCAGGCACGCGCCACCGCCATCGAAGAGGCCCGCCGGGAGGCCAAACGCCGGGCCACCGGCCGCGCGGCCGACGAGCCCAAACCCGTGGCCCGGGGTGTGGTCCGCGGCCTGAAGATGCTGTTGGTGACGGTGCTGCTGGTCGCCCTCGGGATCGGGCTCGCGCTGATCCTGTACTTCACCCCCGCGATGTCGGCCCGCAACATCGTCGTCGTCGGCACCGGGGTGGTGACCCGGGAAGAGGTGTTGGACGCCGCCCGGGTGCGGCCGGGCACGCCGCTGCTGCAGATCAACACCAACCAGGTCGCCGACCGGGTGGCCGCCATCCGGCGGGTGGCCAGCGCCCGGGTGCAGCGCCAGTACCCGTCCGCGCTGCGCATCACCATCGTCGAGCGAATCGCGGTGGCGGTGAAGGACTTTCCCGACGGCCCGCACCTGTTCGACCGCGACGGCGTCGACTTCGCGACCGGGCCGCCGCCGCCGGCGCTGCCGTACCTCGACGTCGCCAACCCGGGCCCCAACGACCCGGCGACCAAGGCCGCGCTGCAGGTGCTGACCGCGCTGCGACCCGAGGTCGCGGGCCAGGTGGGCCGGGTCGCGGCCCCCTCGGTCGCCTCGATCACGCTGACGCTGGGCGATGGCCGGGTCGTCATCTGGGGGACGACCGATCGCACCGACGAGAAGGCCGAGAAGCTGGCCGCGCTGCTGACCCAGCCCGGACGGACCTACGACGTGTCGAGCCCCGACCTGCCGACGGTGAAGTAGCGACGCCGGTCAAGCGCGGCGTGTGACGGTCGTAACAGAAAAAATTTGCGAGCCGCGCGTCGGCGCGCCTGCGGGGTTAGGGCGCGCCATGCCCATACCGTTCTGGTTGCGCGGAACTACTTGACATAACTCTAACTCTATGGTTGAGGTTGAGGGTTTGCCAGGGGGACCGTGAGTGACCGGAGAAACCGAATCCCCACCAGGGAGGAAGACGAGATGATGACCCCCCCGCATAACTACCTGGCCGTCATCAAGGTTGTGGGTATCGGTGGTGGCGGCGTCAACGCCGTCAACCGGATGATCGAACAGGGCCTCAAGGGCGTGGAGTTCATCGCGATCAACACCGATGCGCAGGCGCTGTTGATGAGCGATGCCGACGTCAAGCTCGACGTCGGCCGCGACTCCACCCGCGGGCTCGGCGCCGGGGCCGACCCGGAGGTCGGCCGCAAGGCCGCCGAGGACGCCAAGGACGAGATCGAGGAGCTGCTGCGTGGCGCGGACATGGTGTTCGTGACCGCCGGCGAGGGCGGCGGCACGGGCACCGGCGGCGCGCCCGTCGTCGCCAGCATCGCCCGCAAGCTGGGCGCGCTGACCGTCGGCGTGGTCACCCGGCCGTTCTCCTTCGAGGGCAAGCGGCGCGGTTCGCAGGCCGAAGGCGGCATCAACACGCTGCGGGAAAGCTGCGACACCCTGATCGTCATCCCCAACGACCGGTTGCTGCAGATGGGCGACGCCGCGGTGTCCCTGATGGACGCTTTCCGCAGCGCCGATGAGGTGCTCCTCAACGGCGTGCAGGGCATCACCGACCTGATCACCACGCCGGGCCTGATCAACGTCGACTTCGCCGACGTCAAGGGCATCATGTCCGGCGCGGGGACCGCGCTGATGGGCATCGGCTCGGCCCGCGGCGAGGGCCGGTCGCTCAAGGCCGCCGAGATCGCGATCAATTCACCCCTGCTGGAGCAGTCCATGGAGGGCGCCCAGGGCGTGCTGATGTCGATCGCCGGCGGCAGCGACCTGGGCCTGTTCGAGATCAACGAGGCCGCCTCGCTGGTGCAGGACGCCGCCCACCAGGACGCCAACATCATCTTCGGGACCGTCATCGACGACTCCCTCGGCGACGAGGTGCGCGTCACCGTCATCGCCGCGGGCTTCAGCGCGACCGGTCCCGGTCGCAGACCGGTCACCGGGGACAGCGCCGCCGAAAAAGGCGGCGCGCACCGCATCGAATCGGCGAAGGCCGGCAAGCTCACCTCGACACTGTTTGAACCCGTCGACGCGGTCAGCGTCCCGGTTCACACCAACGGCGCCACGCTGAATATCGGTGGCGACGACGACGACGTCGACGTGCCGCCGTTCATGCGCCGCTGAGGGTCTCGAAATGCTTGCCAGTGCGCGACAAACCGGCCACGAAAAGCACGGGCAGGATGGCGCTGCCCGCTGGCAGCCGGGGGGCTCCGGATACTGAAGAAGTGAGCGTGCGCATCCGGCGGGTGACCACCACCCGCGCCGGTGGTGTCTCGGGTCCACCGTTCGACACCTTCAACCTGGGCGACCACGTCGGCGACGATCCGGCGGCGGTGGCCGCCAACCGCAACCGGCTGGCCGCCGCCATCGGGCTCAAGCCCGAGCGCGTCGTGTGGATGGACCAGGTCCACGGTGACCGGGTGGAGGTGGTCGACCGGCCACGGGGCGGCGCGGTCGAGAACACCGACGCGCTGGTGACCGGCACCGCGCGGCTGGCTCTGGCGGTGGTGACGGCCGACTGCGTGCCGGTGTTGCTCGCCGACGCGCGCGCCGGAGTGGCCGCGGCCGTGCACGCAGGCCGCGTCGGCGCCCAGCGCGGGGTGGTGGCCCGCACCGTGGAGGCGATGGTCGAGCTGGGCGCGCGCCCCGAGGACATCTCGGCCCTGCTGGGCCCGGCGGTCAGCGGCCGCAACTACGAGGTGCCCGCGGCCATGGCCGACGAGGTGGAGGCCGCGCTGCCCGGCAGCCGCACCACCACCTCGGCGGGCACCCCCGGCCTCGATCTTCGGGCCGGAATCGCTTGCCAGTTAACGGATTTGGGTGTGAGGGCCATCGACATCGATCCGCGGTGCACGGTCGACGACCCGACGTTGTTCAGCCACCGCCGGGACGCGCCCACCGGCCGGCTGGCCTCCCTGGTGTGGATGGAGTGACCGCGATGGCGGTGGACATGCCTGCGGGGGGTGACCGCGAAACGGAATTGACCCACGCATTAGCGGCGGTGCGCTCGCGCCTTGCGGCGGCCGCCGAAGCGGCGGGTCGCAATGTCGGTGAAATCGAACTGCTGCCGATTACCAAATTCTTCCCAGCAACCGATGTGGTGACTTTGTCGCGTTTGGGTTGCCGGGCCGTTGGCGAATCGCGGGATCAGGAAGCATCGGAAAAAGTGAGCGAAGTCACCAAACTCTTATCGCGGGTGGACGTCCCGGCCATGCGCTGGCACATGGTGGGCCACATCCAGCGGAACAAGGCCCGCTCGGTCGCCCGCTGGGCGCATACCGCTCACTCGGTGGACAGCTCGCAATTGGTCAGCGCCCTCGATCGGGGCGTCTCGGCCGCCCTGGCGGAGGGCCGCCGCGCCGATCCGATGCGGATCTACGTCCAGATCAGCCTTGACGGCGACGAGTCGCGGGGCGGCGTCGACATCTCGCTGCCGGGCGCGGTCGACCAGCTTTGCGCGCAGGCCGAGGAGTCAAAACACCTGGAACTGGCCGGGCTGATGGCCATCCCGCCGCTGGGCTCGGACCCTGACGCGGCCTTCGGGCGCCTGCGAACGGAGCATCTGCGCGTGCTGGAATCGCATCCCAACGCCGTCGGACTGTCCGCCGGCATGTCCGACGATTTCGAAATTGCCGTCAAACACGGTTCGACATGTGTGCGTGTCGGTACCGCGCTATTGGGCCCGCGGCCGCTACCGTCACCGTATTAAGTCACTGTAGTCACATCTTCATCACTGACACCAAGCATCAGGGGCTAGAAGGGGTCAACGCAATGAGCACACTGCACAAAGTCAAGGCCTATTTCGGTATGGCCCCGATGGACGACTACGACGACGAGTATTACGACGACCACGCGCCCTCCCGCGGATTCCCGCGCCCCCGTTTCGACGACGGGTACGGCCGCTACGAGGGGCGCGACTACGACGACCCGCGCGAGCCCGCGGACTACCCGCCGCCTGGCGGCTACCGCGGCGGTTACGCGGAGGAGTCGCGGTACGGCGCCGTCCACCCCCGCGAGTTCGAGCGGCCCGAGATGGGCAGGCCGCGCTTCGGGTCCTGGCTGCGCAATTCGACCCGCGGCGCGCTGGCGATGGACCCGCGCCGGATGGCGATGATGTTCGAGGAGGGCCACCCGCTCTCCAAGATCACCACGCTGCGGCCCAAGGACTACAGCGAGGCCCGCACCATCGGCGAGCGGTTCCGCGACGGCACCCCCGTCATCATGGACCTGGTGTCGATGGACAACGCCGACGCGAAGCGGCTCGTCGACTTCGCGGCGGGCCTGGCCTTCGCGTTGCGCGGCTCCTTCGACAAGGTGGCCACCAAGGTGTTCCTGCTGTCGCCCGCCGACGTCGACGTGTCCCCGGAGGAGCGTCGCCGGATCGCCGAAACCGGCTTCTACGCTTACCAATAAACCCGGCTCGGCGGCGGCGGTCGGCCGCCACCTTCGCTGGCCGGGCGAGCTGAGATGTGGTCGAGGGCCCGGAGTCGGTACGCTGGCAGGCGCCGCGCATGCCTGCGGCGCATGACATCTCATCGGTAAGGTCGGGGCTCTTCAGTTGGTGCTGTTCTTTCAGATCCTTGGGTTTGCGCTGTTCATCTTCTGGCTGCTGCTCATCGCCCGGGTCGTCGTCGAGTTCATCCGATCGTTCAGCCGCGACTGGCATCCCACCGGCATCACCGTGGTGATCCTCGAGATCATCATGTCGATCACCGATCCGCCGGTGAAGTTGCTGCGCCGGCTGATCCCTCAGCTCACCATCGGGGCGGTCCGCTTCGACCTGTCCATCATGGTGCTGCTGCTGGTCGCGTTCATCGGCATGCAGCTCGCCTTCGGCGCCGCGGCCTAACCTTGTCTCCGGCGCCCTGCCTCCGGCGCCTTGTCTCCGGGCCGTTTCGCTCCCTGTCCGCGGGCCGGCTTCGGTGCCCGGAGACGGTTCGGCCACGTTTTCGCCTCGGTTTGGTGGCTGCGATTTAAAAATTCTAAGGTTTCGGATTTTATTGCCCTGAGCGTTTGAAATTGGTTCTTATTTATTGGCCTAAACAGCAACGGTCGCGCCTGGTGTGACAGGATGGACGGCAGTTGCACGACGGCTACCACTGCGTTCTACACTTTCCAGAACGTTAGACAGGAACTTGAGGGGACGAAACAATGCCGCTTACACCAGCCGACGTCCACAATGTGGCGTTCAGTAAGCCACCGATCGGCAAGCGGGGGTACAACGAAGACGAGGTCGACGCCTTCCTCGATCTGGTGGAAGCCGAGCTGACGCGGCTCATCGAAGAGAACAGCGATCTGCGTCAGCGGATCGAGGAGCTGGACCAGGAGCTGGCCTCCGGCGGCGGCGCGAGCGCCGCCCCAGCCGCCGCGGCCGCCCCCACTCAGGCGATTCCCGTCCCCGAGCCGGAGCCGGCCCCCAAGGCGGCGCCGGTGGCCGCGCCTGCCGCGTCCTCGTCGAGCAACGAGGAACAGGCCATGAAGGCGGCTCGGGTGCTCAGCCTGGCCCAGGACACCGCCGACCGGCTGACCAGCACGGCCAAGGCGGAGTCGGACAAGATGCTGGCCGACGCCCGCGCCAACGCCGACCAGATCCTCTCCGAGGCCCGCCAGACGGCCGAGACCACGGTCACCGAGGCCCGGCAGCGCGCCGACGCGATGCTCGCCGACGCCCAAACCCGTTCCGAGACCCAGCTGCGCCAGGCGCAGGAGAAGGCCGACGCCCTGCAGGCCGACGCCGAGCGCAAGCACTCCGAGATCATGGGAACGATCAACCAGCAGCGCACCGTCCTGGAAGGCCGGCTCGAGCAGCTGCGTACCTTCGAACGCGAATACCGGACCCGGCTCAAGACCTACCTGGAATCGCAGCTGGAGGAGCTCGGCCAGCGTGGATCGGCGGCGCCCGTCGACTCCAGTGCCGACGCCGGCGGGTTCGACCAATTCAATCGGGGTAACAACTAGCCTCACAGGCGTGCCGGACACTCGCCCAGCTGCGCGGTCGGCACACTAGACCTGCACACGAACTGGCTCTCCCGCTCGCCGCTTGGAGGATGACCGATGCTGATCATTGCGCTGGTGCTGGCCCTGGTCGGGCTCGTCGCGTTGGTGTTCGCCGTCGTCACGAGCAACGAGTTGGTGGCCTGGGTGTGCATCGGCGCCAGCGTGCTCGGCGTGGTCCTGTTGATCATCGACGCGTTGCAGGAGCGGCAGCGCCGCGACGCGGGCGCCACGGAGCAACACGAGGATGAGGCCGGCGAAGAGGCCGTCGACTACCCCGAGGAAGCAACCGAGGAAGCGCCCGACGAGGGCGCCCACGAAGCGCCGGCGGAAGCCGGCGCGCCGCCATCGGCGGAGGCGACCGAACAGTCGGCGGTGGCCGCGGAGGGTCGCGGCGACGAGGCCGCCAAGTAACACTCAGCAGGTGGGCGTGGCGAGTGTCTTGCGCACCTCGTCGTCGCTCACCTGATGGAAGTCGTCGTACACCTGGCCGACCGCTTCGAATCCGGGCGGCATCGTCACGCAGACCACCTCGTCCGCCTCGAGGGTGAGCTCACGGCAGGTCGACCGCGGTCCCACCGGCACCGCGACGACGATCGATCTCGGGCCCGCGGCTCGCACCGCCCGGACGGCGGCCAGCATGCTGGCCCCGGTCGCGATGCCGTCGTCGACCAGGATCACCACCTGGCCGCGGGGGTCGGCCGGCGCGCGATCGCCCCGGTACGCGCGCTCACGGCGGGCGAGTTCGGTTGTCTCGCTTCGGATTACCTCACGGACCTGCTCGTCGCTGATCTGCAGGCTCGAAACCACGTCGTCGTTCATCACGACGCCGCCGCCGCTGGCCAACGCGCCCATCGCGAGCTCCGACCACCGCGGCACCCCGAGCTTGCGGACCAGGAACACATCCAGCGGGGCGTGCAGCGCGGCGGCGATCTCCCACGCCACCGGCACGCCGCCGCGGGCGAGCCCGAACACCAGCACGTCGTCCCTGTCGCGGTAGGACACCAGCTGCTCGGCCAGCGCGCGACCGGCCTCGCGGCGGTCGCGGAAGGTGCGCGTCGCAGAGTGCCGGAGAAATCCGTCGGGTGCCATCGGTCGCGTTCCAGCCTACGGGCTCTCGCCCCGGCGGCCGAGGGGTCAGCGAACCCCGGTTTCTCCCGGGGCGTTCTGGCCGCCCGCATCCGAGACGGACGCGGTGACGAGGTGCTCGAACGTGCCGGTGACGTCCAGGATGCGGTCGAGGAATCGCGGTCGATGGTCGAGGTGCAGGAGCACACCGGCCTGAGCGCTTCGGCGGTGGACCAGCAGCAGGCCGGACAGGCCTGCGGAATCGCAGAAGACGAGTTCGGCCAGGTCGAGATGCAGGTCAGCGAGGTTGGGCTGGCGGGTGAGGAGCTGGACGGCGGTCTCGACCATCGCGTCCACGGTCTCGTAGACCAGATCACCGGAGACCCGCACGCAGGCCGACCGCCCGGAGGTGGTGGTGTTCAGAGACAGGTTCATTCGGACGCTCCTGGGCCTGCGTTGGCGGTGAGGGCATCGTTTGCTGCGGTCAGTAGGCGCTGGCCGCGGGGAAACTCGTTGAGCTGCACCGTCAGCGAATCCAGCGCCGGGTGCAGCGAAGCCGCCGGAACGCCGCGCGCGGTGAGGATTTCGGCGGTCCAGCTGATGAAGTCGGTGAACAGAGCGTCGTCGTCGGTGTAGAGACTCACGGTGAGGAAGTCGACGATGTGGGCGATGTCCTCGACGGTGCGCTGATGCTGCAGCGGGGAGTAGGCGCGCATGGCGGGAAAGCGGTCCTCCAGGTCGGCGACGGTGGACTTGACCAGCCGCGCCGCACTCCGGCTCACCATGGTGTATTCCTGGTCGGCCAGATGCGGCAGGTCATCGACGGGCTGGCGGTTGGACGCCCGCCGAACGGGGCTTAACCCGCGGCTCAGCCGCTCGTCGGCGGTGCGCGCGTCCGGCGCCCACGCGTCCGCCCCGAGCTGGCGGGCGAAGCGGCCGTCACGGCCGAACGCGGCGCCGCCGGCCAGGACGGGGAAGCCGGCGGATTGGCACGCGACGATCGCGGCGTGCGCGTTGGGTAACCGGGTGGGGATCGAGCAGGAGAGCGCGACGACGTCCGGGCCGTGCTGGTGCAGGTGGGCGACCAGGTGCGGGGTGGGCACCTGCGCGCCGAGGAAGTCGACCTGCCAGCCACGCAGCCGCAGGACCTCAGCAAGCAGCCGGGCGGGCAAAGCGTGCCACTCGCCGTCGACGCACGCCAGCGTGACCCGGCCGCCGTGGCTGGAGACCTTGCCGGCGGCGTGATGGGCCAGCGCGGCGATGACGCGATCGTTGATCGCCGAGGCGGCGTGTTCCTGCGCGACGCTGATCCTGTTCGCGGCCCATTCCGCGCCCACTTTGTGCTGGACGGGGGCGATCACCTCCAGCAGCACGTCCTCGGGCGTCATGCCCGCTTCCATCGCGGCGAACACGGTGGCGGCCGCGGCGTACTCGTCACGGTCGGTCAGGGCCCCCCAGAGCCGTTCGCGGACAACGAGATCGTCCGCGGCACCGGTGGCGGACGTCATGTCGGTGTCGTAGGACGTCATGCCACGTACCTGCCCCGGGTGTGCCCGTCGACGGCGCTGAGGTGGGTCCGCTGCGGGGCGGTGATGGCGACGACGGCGATGTCGTCGTGCACGCGTTGCCCCACCCAGTCCGAGGCCAGCATCAGGACGCGTTCGACGACCGCCTCGGCCGGCATCCCGGCGCAACCGGTCAGCGCGGCCGCCAGGCGCTGTTCGCCGAAGAAGTCGTCGCCGAGCGGGCCGCCGCGCGCTTCGGTGATGCCGTCGGTGTACAGCACGCACGTCTCGCCCGGCGCCAGCGAGGTCTCGAAAGATTGCACAGTGATGCGCTCCAGGGCGCCGACCAGTGTGCCCTTGGTGTTGGCCTCTTCCACTTGCCCGTTGTCGCGCACGATCAAGGGAGGGGGATGCCCGGCGCAGGTCAGGCGCAGCACCACCTGACCGTCCCGGTAGGCGACCGACGCCAGCACCAACGTCGCGAACCGCGTGTGGTCCGACGACAACATGGCACGGTTGAGCAGCGTGAGCACGCCCTCGTGGTCCTGCGCCAGCGGTGTCAGCGCCTGCAGCGTGTTGCGGATCTTGCCGGTCATCACGGCGGCCTCCAGGCCCTTCCCGCACACGTCGCCGAGCACCACCAGCGTCTCGTCCTCGGGACGTTGCGCGGGATGGAAGTCGTAGAAGTCGCCGCCGACGACCTCGTAATCCTTGGACGCCCGGTAGCCGCCGGCGAATTCGATGCCGTGCAGCCCGTGCAGCGGCGGGGGTAGCAGGTCACGCATCAGCGTGCGGGTGATGGCGGCCTGCTCGGCGTAGAGCCGCGCGGCGGACAGCGCAGCCCCCGCCCGGGCGGCGAACAAGCCGGCGAAGGTCTCCTCGTCGGCGGTGTACACCGGCCGACCGGTGCGCCGCAGCAACACCAACGCTCCGGCCGACACGCCGTGGCCCGGGAGCGTCAGGATCATCACGGACCCGGCCGCACCTGAGAAGTCTTGCGGGAGGAGCCAATCCGGAACCGAAACGGGGTCGATCCAGCTCGAGGAGACCGGCGGGAACCCATGCAGCGCCTCGCTCAACCCCGCCACCATCGCGGGGTCGGCGTCCACACTGCACTGCTCCACCGCCCCGGCCGCGGCGCTGTAGAAGACCGGAAGCCGACGTCCGCGGCCCGCGGGGGCCACCAGTACCGCCGCGTCCGCCAGGTGTTGGGCGGCCATCTGCACGGTCGCTTCCCTGCAGCGGTCGACGTTGAGCGAGGCCGTCAGCACCGACGACGCCTCGAGCAGGATCGCGGTGCGCTCCTGTTCCCGTGCCAGCGCTTCTTGGGCCTCGCGCAACAGCTGACCGGTGTCCTCGACCAGCGACCATGCCACCTCGCCGCTGGGCAGCACCGCCGCGTGCGCGTCGAACTTGCGGCTGCCCACGTTTCCCGATACCAGCGAGGCGTCCGGGCCGACCGAGTCGGGATGCAGCTGCACGAGGCGATGGTGCGCGTGCGAAAGCCATTCGACCGTCTCGTCGATTCGACCGCCCTGGGCCGCGCCTGGCAACAAGGACTCGGCGGACCCGCTCAAGGCCTGCACGATTCCCGCGCGGTCGATGACCAGGGTGGGACAGGGCACAGCGGCCCACAAGCCGTCGAGGTCGATCTCGACGCCTACGTGGGCACCATCATGCATGCGGTTGACCTGTCAACGCGGGGAGTCGGAGTTGGCTAGCGTTACGTCCGACTGTACGTGTGCGGAATTGCGGGAGAGATTCGCTCGTGCGGGCCGTGCGTCGAAGATGCAGTGCAGGAGCCATTTCTCGACCCCGACTACGGGACTGCGGCAGGCCCGGACCTGAAGACCTGCGCCACGCGTGTGATCGCGGCTTCGCCGCTCACCACACTCCATCGGCTCGGAAATAAACGCGAGCGTTCATTTCCTCGCCTCAGTCGCGTGTCCGAGGGGGGACTTGAACCCCCACGCCCATTAGTAGGGCACTAGCACCTCAAGCTAGCGCGTCTGCCATTCCGCCACTCGGACAAGGCCAACGAGAGTTGGCAGCTAAGGCTATCGGATTGTCGCGCGCGCACCCAACCCAGCCGGGGCGCTCAGCGTCGAGCCGAGCGGCCCCGGCAGTGGTAGGAAAGGTGGTTGTGACCGCGCACACCGAGTTCCCGACCAACCCGAGTGACGACGTGGTCGAGGTCGTCAGCAGGTTGATCCGGTTCGACACCACCAACACCGGCGAACCGGAGACGACGAGGGGCGAGGCCGAGTGCGCGCAGTGGGTCGCCGAGCAGCTCGCTCAGGTCGGCTACTTGCCGCAGTACGTGGAATCGGGCGCCCCGGGCCGCGGCAATGTGATCGCCCGCCTCGCGGGTGCGGACAGCTCGCGCGGCGCCCTGCTGATCCACGGGCATCTCGACGTGGTGCCCGCCGAGCCGGCCGAGTGGAGCGTGCACCCGTTCTCCGGCGCGGTCAAGGACGGCTTCGTCTGGGGCCGCGGCGCGGTCGACATGAAGGACATGGTCGGCATGATGATCGTGGTGGCCCGGCGGTTGAAGCAGGCCGGCATCGTGCCGCCACGCGATCTGGTGTTCGCATTCCTTGCCGACGAGGAACACGGGGGCAGCTACGGGGCCCGCTGGCTGGTCGACAATCAGCCCGACTTGTTCGCGGGTGTGACCGAGGCGATCGGCGAAGTGGGCGGGTTCTCGCTGACCGTGCCGCGCCGCGACGGGGGCGAACGTCGGCTCTATCTGATCGAGACGGCCGAGAAGGGCCTGTCATGGATGCGGCTGACCGCCCGCGGCCCGGCCGGGCACGGATCCATGGTGCACGACCAGAACGCCGTCACCGCCGTCGCCGCGGCGGTCGCCCGGCTGGGCCGGCACCAGTTTCCGCTCGTGCTCACCGACACCGTCGCGCAGTTCCTGGCCGCCGTCGAGGAGGAGACCGGGCTGACGTTCGACGTTTCGTCGGGCGACCTGGCCGGAGCGATCGAAAAGCTCGGCCCCATGGCCCGCATGCTCAAGGCGGTGCTGCAGGACACCGCGAACCCGACGATGCTCAAGGCCGGGTACAAGGCCAACGTCGTCCCGGCGGTGGCCGAAGCGGTGGTCGACTGCCGAATCCTTCCTGGCCGCAAGGCGGCGTTCGAGGCCGAAGTCGACGAACTGCTGGGCCCCGACGTCACGCGCGAATGGATCAAGGACTTCGAGTCGTACGAGACCAGCTTCGACGGCGACCTGGTCGACGCCATGAACGCCGCCGTGCTGGCCCTTGACCCCGATGGGCGCACGGTGCCCTACATGCTTTCCGGTGGTACCGACGCAAAGTCTTTCGCGCGCTTGGGTATTCGTTGTTTTGGTTTCAGCCCGCTGCGGTTGCCGCCGGACCTCGACTTCACCGCGCTGTTCCACGGAGTCGACGAGCGGGTACCCGTGGATGCGCTGAGGTTCGGCACCGATGTGCTGGAACACTTCCTGACACACTGCTGAATAGTCAACGAAAGGATTCGCCATGAGCACCGCGCCCGACCCGTATGCCGCGCTGCCGCAGCTGCCGACGTTCACGCTGACATCGGAATCGGTCACCGACGGCCAGCCGCTGGCCAAGCCCCAAGTCAGCGGGATCATGGGCGCGGGCGGGGAAGATGTCAGCCCGCAGTTGAGCTGGTCGGGATTCCCGGGGGAGACCCGCAGCTTCGCGGTCACCGTCTATGACCCGGACGCGCCGACGGCCTCGGGCTTCTGGCACTGGGCGGTGGCCAACCTGCCCGCCGACGTCACCGAACTGCCCGCGGGTGCCGGCGACGGCAGCGACCTGCCCGGGGGCGCGCTCACGCTGGTCAACGACGGCGGTATGCGCCGCTACATCGGCGCGGCGCCGCCGCCGGGGCACGGGCCGCACCGCTACTACATCGCGGTGCACGCCGTGGACGTCGACAAGCTGGACCTCGGCGAGGACGCCAGTCCCGCCTACCTCGGCTTCAACCTGTTCCAGCACGCGATCGCGCGCGCCGTCATTCACGGCGTCTACGAACAGAAGTAGGCGCGGGGCTTCGGGCCAGCCCGCCGGCCCGCCGGCCCGAAGGCCCGCCGGCCCGAAGGGCCCGAAATCACTTACGTCACTCCCGTCCCGGGGGGTTTGCGTTTGGGTTTCTTGTCGGTGGGCGGGGATATGATTCGAACATGTGTTCGACTGATCTGCTCATCCGCATCGATGCCGTGCTCGAACGGTTCGAGCGCGCGCAGGACGTGTTCTTTGCGTCGTTGGATTCACTGACGGCGGTCGAGCTTGTCGCCGCACTCGACAGATATGGATTTCTGCTCGGACGGCTGGATGCGCTCATCTACGAGTTGTCCAGCCCCTTCGGGCCGCCGAGGGGGCGGCCCATATGGCGTTGACGGACCGCGAGGAGATCCAGGGCGACGTCGACGCGCTGCGCGCCGTTGTCTCCCGATTCCAAGGGCGCTCGTACGAAGCGCTGACCAACCCGGAGCGGTTGTGGTTGCTCGAGATATTCGAGTGCGAGACGCGTCGGCTTCAGGCGCCAAGTCACCAGCTCATCAATCAGCTTGGTGAGCAAGGGGATTCGGCCGAGTTGGGCGGCAAGCTGAGCTGGGCGCTGGCCGATCGGCTGCACATCAACCGGGGTGAGGCCAGCCGGCGCATCGCTGAGGCCGCCGAGCTGGGCCCGCGCCGCGCGCTGACCGGTGAGCCGCTGGCGCCGGTGTTGCCCGCCACCGCGGCGGCCCAGCGCGACGGTGCCATCGGTGCCGACCACGTGGTGGTGATCCGGCAGCTTTTCCGCCAGCTGCCGGAATCGGTCGACATCGATACGCGCGAGCATGCCGAGAAGCACCTGGCTTCCGAGGCAACTCACTATCGCCCCGATCAACTCGCCAAGCTCGCCCGCCATCTGTTGGACTGCCTCAACCCAGACGGCAACTACACCGATGCCGACCGGGCGCGGGCCCGCGGGCTGACCCTGGGCGCCCAGCAGGCCGATGGCATGTCGAGGCTGAGCGGGTGGCTGACGCCCGAGGCCCGCGCCAGCTGGGAGGCGGTGCTCGCCAAGCTGGCCGCCCCCGGGATGTGCAATCCGGACGACGAGGTGCCGGTCATCGATGGCGCCCCGACGGAGGAGGCGGTGCAACGGGACACCCGCACGGCCGCGCAGCGCCAGCACGACGGCCTCAACGCCGCGCTGAGAGCAACGCTGGCAAGCGGCAAATTGGGCCGGCACAACGGCCTGCCGGCATCCATCGTCGTGACGACCACGCTGACCGAGCTGGAAGCCGCCGCAGGTAAGGGCTTGACCGGCGGCGGCACCATCTTGCCGATGTCCGACGTGATCCGGCTGGCCCGCCACGCCCATCATTATTTGGCCGTTTTCGACAAGGGCGAAGCGGTGGCGCTATATCACGGCAAGCGCCTGGCCTCACCGGGCCAGCGAATTGTCTTGTACGCCAAGGACCGTGGCTGTTCGCATCCCGGTTGTGATGTGCCGGGCTACTACTGTGAAGTCCACCACGTCGAAGACTGGGCCAGTACTTACCGCACCGACATCGACCAACTCACCCTGGCCTGCGGACCCCACCACCGGCTTCTCGAGAAGGGCTGGACCACCCGAAGACGCGCCAACGGCGACACCGAATGGATCCCGCCACCACACCTCGATCGTGGGCAACCGCGCGTCAACAACTTCCACCACCCGGAAAAGATCCTGGCCGAAGACGACGACGAAGAAGGGGCGGCTTAACTCGCCGCGCCGCCGGCCTTAGGGGCCGCCGACCCGACGGCATCGCCGAGCGAGGCGAACCCGCCGTCGCGCAGCCGGTGCGCGATACCGTCGTGAATGCGCTTGGGCCACAAGCCTCCGCCGTAGACGAAGCCGGTGTAGCCCTGCAGCAGCGACGCGCCCGCGGTGATCCGTTCCCACGCGTCGTCGGCCGTCTCGATGCCCCCGACGCTGATCAGCACCAGGCGGTCGCCCACGCGGGCATGGAGCCGGCGCAGCACCTCGACCGCCCGGCGCGCCACCGGCGGCCCGGAAATGCCGCCGGGCCCCAGCGCGTCGACCCCCGGCGTCTGCAGGCCGTCGCGCGACACGGTGGTGTTGGTGGCGACGATGCCCGCGAGGCCCAATTCCACGGCCAGGTCGGCGACATCGTCGAGGTCGGCGTCGGAAAGGTCCGGCGCGATCTTCACCAGCACCGGCCCGGACGTCTCGGCGAGCACGGCCGACAGGATGGGCCGCAGCGACTCGACGGCCTGCAGGTCGCGCAGGCCGGGCGTGTTCGGCGAGCTGACGTTCACCACCAGATACGACGCCAGCGGCCCGACCAGGCGGGCGCTGGCACGGTAGTCGTCGACGGCGCCGGCGGCCGGCGTGGTTTTCGTCTTGCCGATGTTGACCCCGATGGGAACGTCTGGTTGGTGCCGCGCGAGTTGTACGGCCAGCGCACCGGCGCCCAGGTTGTTGAAGCCCATCCGGTTCAGCAGCGCGCGGTCGGCGGGCAGCCGGAACATGCGGGGGGCCGGGTTTCCGGGCTGCGGGCTCGCGGTGACGGTCCCGACCTCGACGTAGCCGAATCCGAGCGCGCCCCAGGTCTGCAATCCCTTGCCGTCCTTGTCGAAGCCGGCGGCCAGCCCGAGCGGCGCCGGGAAGCGCACCCCGAACACCGTGCTCGCCAGCGCCGGATCCCTCGGGCCGAGCAGCCGCTGCAACAGCCGCCGCGCCGGGGCGAGGGCGGTGGCGCCGCGCAGCAGCGCGAAAACCAGCGTGTGGATGCGCTCGGGCGGCACGAGGAAGAACAACCGCCGCATCAGGCCGTACACGACGCCGTCGCCGGGTGCAGCCAACGTCACAGTTCCGGCTGGTCGGGACGCCGGTTTTCCAGACGAGATTTCTTGCGGCGCAACAGCACTCGCCTGCTGCCGTCGGTGTAGAGCCGTACCCGGGTCAGCTCCCATCCCCGATATTCGGCCTCGATGGACAGCCGGGTGGACGCGCTGAGCCGGGTGACCTCCGGCGGCAGGCGCAGGGGCACCCACTCGTATTCGTCGGACAGCTCGGTGTCCCAGCCCGCGGGCAGCCGACTGCTGCGCGACGCGGTCAACGCGTACCCGCCGCGTGCTCGATCACCTGCACCCCCGCGCCAGCCCCCGACACCACGTACAAGGTGTCTGACGCTTCGTCGAAGGCCAGTGAGTTCGGTTGCTGCACGGTTGGGTAACGCACCTTTTCGACGGGAATTCCGGTGGACAGATCGTAACCAACCACGATATTGGAAGCGGTCTGGGTTACCCAGCTCAACGCGCGGGAGCCGGCCAGTCCGTAGGGCGCCTGGGGCACCGGATACGCCTGTCGCAGGATCAGCGGGTCCACGCCGTACACCAGCAGCTGCCCGCCGCGAGTGTCGGCGACCAGGACCCGGCCCAGCGGGTCAGCAACCATGGTGGTCGCGCCTTCGCCGGCCCGCAGCGCCTGCCGGGCCTGGCCGTCGGCGCCGATCGTGGTCACCGAGGTCTGTCCCCGGTCCAACACCGCAGTTGTATTCCCTTGCGTGGCAAGCGAATCGACCCGCGCAAAGATCTTGTTCCTGCTGCCGACGGTCGCGGTGCCAGCGGTGCCGGGCGTCGGCGCGGCCGGTGTTGGAGAAGCGAGCGTGTAGACGGCTCCGTCGGCGCTGCCCAGCACCAGCTTGCCGTCGGCGCGCAGGGCGACGGCGGTGAAATCGGCCGATTGGGCGTCGGCGACATTCACCTGCGTCGCGCGGGCGGTGGGCAGGTCGACCACGAAATAGCCGCCCCGGGCGGCCAGGAACAGCGTTCCGTGGCCGTCGTCGGCCATCGCGGTCGCGGGTCCCGGCAGGGCGATGACGCGCGGCGCGGCCTTCGGGTCGCCGAAGACGGTGACGCTCGCAGGGCCGGCAGGCGGGGCCCCGGGCGCCAGCACCGTGAGCTGGTGAGTCCCACCGTCGAAGGTGGCCGCGGTCGCGGCCGCGGCGAGCGGGCGCACCTCGCCGGCGGGGGGCTGGGCCGCCGGCGGGGACACG
This sequence comes from Mycobacterium sp. E3305, assembly GCF_001666785.1. Lineage (NCBI taxonomy): Bacteria > Bacillati > Actinomycetota > Actinomycetes > Mycobacteriales > Mycobacteriaceae > Mycobacterium > Mycobacterium sp. E3305. The sequence goes on from NZ_LZJA01000231.1 coordinate 64,783, forward strand.
GCGGGCGCGGCCGCTTCGATGGTGGGCGGCGCGGATTTGAATGTATTGGACGAACAACCTGCGATCGCCGCCAGCAAAAGCGCGACGGCGGGTAAACGGCGCTGAGCAGCCAGTCGATGACGCGTATGCCGTGACAGCAATTATTTTCCCTTGCGTAATGGCGGTGGACTTCCGAGTCTAAGGAACGCCTTCGCATCCAATATGGCCATGTCGCGCACATCAAGTCCCGGTGGCGAGGTATCGTCGCCTCATGGCCGTCATCGTTGACCGGCAGATCGCGGAGAAAGAGTTTGCTGTCGAAGATATGTCGACAGGAATCTTCGCCAGCGGGTATGGACAAGTCGGTGATGGGCGCAGTTTTTCGTTCCACATCGAGCACCGCTCGCTCGTCGTCGAAATTTACCGACCGCGCCTCGCCGGGCCAGTTCCGCAGGCCGAAGAGGTGGTCGCCACGGCGGTCCGCAGCCTGGTCGACATCGACCTCACCGACGAACGCAGCCTGGTCGCCGCCGTGCGCGACTCGGTGGCGCATGCGGTGCCGGTATCGCACTAGCCGATAGCGTCTTCGCACCGGGTACGGTCGTGGTCGTGGTTGCCCCAGCCTGTCGGATGTCGGACACCGCTGCATGACGGTCATCCTGCTGCGGCACGGTCGATCCAGCTCGAACACCGCCGGGATCCTGGCCGGCCGTTCCGAGGGCGTCGACCTCGACGACAAGGGCCGCGACCAGGCCGCCGGGCTGATCGACCGGATCGGTGACCTGCCGATCCGGGCGCTGATCAGTTCGCCGTTGCTGCGTTGCCGACGCACGCTCGAGCCGCTCGCCGAGGCGCTGTGCCTGGAGCCGTTGATCGACGACCGGCTGGCGGAGGTGGACTACGGGGACTGGACCGGCCGCAAGATCGCCGAGCTGGCCGGCGAACCGCTGTGGCGGGTCGTGCAGGCCCACCCGAGTGCGGCGGTGTTCCCCGGCGGGGAGGGGTTGGCGCAGGTTCAGGCGCGCGCCGTGTTCGCCGTCCGCGAACACGATCGGCGGCTCGCCCTGGAATACGGGGGGGAGAAGGGCGGCGACGTCCTATGGGTGGCCTGCACTCACGGTGATGTCATCAAGGCGGTCGTCGCCGACGCCTACGGCATGCACCTGGACGCGTTCCAGCGGGTCACCGCCGACCCGGCGTCGGTGAATGTGATCCGCTACACCGAATTGCGCCCGTTTGTGTTGCACGTCAACCACACCGGTGCGAAATTGGCGGCAGCGCTGCGGGCCGGGCCACCGCCCAAGGACGAGGCGCAGGACAAGGGCACCGCCAAGACCGACGGCGAGTCCCCGGCGGGCGCAACGGAACAGCCGGCCGCGGTCGTGCCGTCCAGCGACGCGGTGGTCGGCGGCTCAACTGATTAATTCCGCTTAAAACAAGCGATGCGGGGCAATCGAATCGCACGGCGAAGGCAACAGCCGGTATTTTGGAGGTGCCATGGCCCGCGCAATCCACGTCTTCCGCACACCCGACCGCTTCGTGGCCGGGACCGTTGGTCAGCCCGGAAACCGAACGTTCTACATCCAGGCTGTGCACGATTCCCGAGTGGTGTCGGTGGTGTTGGAGAAGCAGCAGGTTGCGGTGCTGGCCGAGCGCATCGGCGCGCTGCTGCTCGAGGTGAATCGCCGGTTCGGCACACCGGTCCCTCCGGAGCCCGCCGAAGTGGAGGACTTGAACCCGTTGATCACACCCGTGGATGCCGAATTCCGGGTGGGGACCATGGGCCTGGGCTGGGATTCCGAAGCCCAGACCGTGGTCGTCGAGTTGCTGGCCGTCACCGACGCCGAGTTCGACGCGTCGGTGGTGCTCGACGACACCGAGGAGGGGCCCGACGCGGTGCGGGTGTTCTTGACGCCGGAGTCGGCGCGGCAGTTCGCCACCCGCTCCAATCGCGTGATCTCAGCGGGGCGGCCGCCATGCCCGCTGTGCGACGAACCGTTGGATCCCGAAGGCCATATCTGCGCGCGCGCCAACGGCTATAGGCGCAGCGCGCTGCTCGGGCCTGACGATGAACTTGAGGCCTGACGACCGTGAGGTGTTGCGCGACGGCGAGCTGACGGTCCTCGGACGCATCCGCTCCGCCAGCAACGCCACCTTCCTGTGCGAGTCCACGCTGGGCGAATCGACGGTCCATTGCGTCTACAAACCGATCTCCGGCGAGGCCCCGCTCTGGGATTTTCCCGACGGTACGCTGGCTGGCCGCGAACTCGCCGCGTACCTGGTGTCGACGCAGCTGGGGTGGAACATCGTGCCGTACACGGTAATTCGTCACGGGCCGGCCGGACCGGGCATGTTGCAGCTGTGGGTCGAGCAGCCCGGCGACGCGGCCGACTCCGAGCCAAGGCCCGGCCCGGACCTGGTCGACCTGTTTCCCGCCAACAAGCCGGAACCCGGTTATCTGCCGGTGCTGCGGGCCTACGACTACGCGGGCGACGAGGTCGTCTTGATGCACGCCGACGACATCCGGTTGCGGCGCATGGCGGTCTTCGACGTGCTGATCAACAACGCCGACCGCAAGGGCGGCCACGTCCTGCGCGACATCGAGGGCCACGTCTACGGCGTCGACCACGGGGTGTCCCTGCATGTCGAGAACAAGCTGCGCACGGTGCTGTGGGGCTGGGCCCACAAGCCGGTCGACCAGAAGATGCTGGAGGCGGTCGCCCGGCTCACCGAGGCGCTGGGCGACTCGCTGTGCGACGAACTGGCCGAGCACATCACGCGGGCCGAGATCGCGGCGTTGCGCAGGCGCGCCCACGCGCTGCTCGACGATCCGGTGATGCCGGGCCCCAACCGGCACCGCCCCATTCCGTGGCCGGCGTTCTGAGGCGGCCACCGAGCCACCCACCGGGCCGCGCACGGCCGTCGGAGATACTGAACCGGTGAGCCAGGGCCCGGACGAGTTGACCGACGCCGCCCTGGCCGCCGAACTCGCCGCGGACGCGGGCGAATTGCTGCTGAAAGTGCGCGACGAGATCGGCTTCGGACATCCGTGGGCGCTGGGCGACGCAGGCGACAGCCTGGCGAACGAGCTGATCCTGCGGCGGCTGCGCGCCGAGCGGCCCGACGACGCGGTGCTCAGCGAGGAGGCCTACGACGATCTGGTCCGGCTGAAGCACGACCGGGTGTGGATCATCGACCCGCTGGACGGCACCCGCGAGTTCTCCACTCCCGGCCGCGACGACTGGGCGGTCCACATCGCGCTGTGGCAGCGCCCCACCAACGGCGAGCGGGAGATCACCGACGCCGCGGTGTCGCTGCCGGCGCGCGGGAACACGGTGTACCGCACCGACACCGTCACCGCCGACGCCGCGCGCGTCGGCATACCCCACACGTTTCGCATCGCGGTCAGCGCCAACCGGCCGCCGTTCGTGTTGCACCGGATGCGCCAGTCGTTGGCCATCCAGCCGGTGGCGATCGGTTCGGCGGGAGCCAAGGCGATGGCCATCATCGACGGCGACGTCGACGCCTACCTGCACGCGGGAGGCCAGTGGGAATGGGACAACGCGGCGCCCGCCGGAGTGGTGATGGCCGCAGGCATGCACGCGTCGCGGCTGGACGGTTCGCCGATGCGCTACAACCAGCTCGATCCGTACCTGCCCGACTTCGTGATGTGTCGCGCCGAGGTGGCGCCGATCCTGCTCGACGCCATCCGCGACGCGTGGCGCTGACTTCCCGCGTTTAGAGTCGTTGGCATGCAGTCGTGGGAGTTTCCACCGGTTCCGGTGTTGCCGGGACGTGGCCCGGAACTCCGGCTGTTCGACACGTCAGACCGGCAGGTGCGGCCCGTTGCGCCCGGGTCGACGGCGACGATGTACGTCTGCGGCATCACCCCGTACGACTCAACCCATCTGGGTCACGCGGCCACCTACCTGACCTTCGACCTGGTCTACCGGCAGTGGCTGGACCTGGGCCGCGCCGTGCACTACGTGCAGAACGTCACCGACGTCGACGATCCGCTGTTCGAACGCGCCCAGCGCGACGGTGTGGACTGGCGCGAGCTGGGCGATCGTGAGGTCGCGCGCTTTCGCGAGGACATGGCGGCGCTGCGCGTCCTGCCGCCGCGCGACTACGTCGCGGCCACCCAGGCGATCCCCGAAGTGGTCGAGCTCGTCGAGAAGATGCTGGCGTCGGGCGCGGCGTACGTCGTCGACGGCGAGCACCCGGACGTCTACTACCGCGCGGACGCGACGCCGCAGTTCGGCTACGAGTCCGGCTACGACCGCGAAACCATGCTCCGGCTGTTCGGTGAGCGGGGCGGCGACCCCGACCGCCCGGGCAAGACCGACGAGCTGGACGCGCTGCTTTGGCGCGCGGCCCGGCCGGGGGAGCCGAGTTGGCCGTCGCCGTTCGGGGCCGGGCGACCCGGCTGGCATGTCGAGTGCGCGGCGATCGCGCTCAGCCGCATCGGCAGCGGCCTGGACATCCAGGGCGGCGGCAGCGACCTGATCTTTCCGCATCACGAATTCACTGCCGCGCACGCCGAATGTGTAAGGGGCGAGCGGCGATTCGCCCGCCATTACGTGCACGCGGGCATGATCGGCTGGGACGGGCACAAGATGTCCAAGAGCCGGGGCAACCTGGTGCTGGTGTCGACGCTGCGGGCCCAGGGCATCGAACCGGCGGCCATCCGGCTGGGCCTGCTGTCCGGGCACTACCGCGCGGACCGGTTCTGGAGCCGGCAGGTGCTCGACGAGGCCACCGCCCGGCTGGGGCGCTGGCGCACCGCGACCGCCCTGGCGGCCGGCCCGGATGCCGCCGACGTGATCGCGCGGGTGCGCCAATACCTGGCCGACGACTTGAACACGCCGAAAGCGCTTGCCGCGCTTGATGGTTGGACAACAGACGCGCTCGAGTACGGCGGCCACGACGCCGAGGCTCCAAGGTTGGTGGCAACCGCGATCGACGCGCTGCTCGGCGTGCAATTGTGAACGCGGTACGTTGTCGGCCATGACGTCGCTGCAGGACAAGGTTGTTTTGATCACGGGCGGGGCCCGGGGAATCGGGGCCGAGGTCGCCCGTCGGCTGGGCAGCAAGGGCGCCAAACTCGTGCTCACCGACCTCAACGACGCCGAGCTGACCGCCCTGGCCGCCGAGATCGGCGCCGACCGGGTGCTGACGGCCGTCGCCGACGTGCGCGACCTGCCGGCCATGCAGGCCGTCGCCGCCCAGGCGGTCGAGCGCTTCGGCGGCATCGACGTCGTGGTGGCCAACGCCGGCATCGCCAGCTATGGATCGGTGCTGCAGGTCGATCCCGAGGCGTTCAAGCGGGTCATGGACATCAACGTGCTCGGCGTGTTCAACACCGTGCGCGCCATGCTGCCCGCGGTGATCGAGCGCCGCGGCTACGTGCTCGTCGTCTCGTCGCTTGCGGCCTACGCCGCGTGTCCGGGCCTGGCCCCCTACAACGCGTCCAAGGCCGCCGTCGAGATCTTCGCCAACGCGCTGCGGCTCGAGGTCGCCCACCGCGGCGTCAGCGTCGGTTCGTCGCACATGTCGTGGATCGACACCGCCCTGGTCCGCGACACCGAGGCCGACCTGCCCGCCTTCGGCAAGCTGCTCAGCAGTTTCCCGTGGCCGTTGAACAAGACCACCACCGTCGACAAATGCGCGGACGCGTTCGTCAAGGGCATCGAGGCCCGCCGGAACCGGATCTACTGCCCCCGCTGGGTGGCCCTGTTCCGCTGGCTCAAGCCGGTGCTGTCCACCCCGGCCGGCGAGCTGCCCCTGCACAAGCCCACCGCGGAGCTGTTGCCCCAACTGGACGCCCAGGTTGTCGCGCTCGGGCGCTCCACCAGCGCCTACAACCAGGGCTTGGGCAAGAAGGCCTAGGTTCGATGGCGGCGACCCGCCGCGCCCGGATACGCCGCGCTTGCGATCGCCGCTAGGTTCGATGGCGGCGACCCGCCGCGCCCGGCTACGCCGCGCTTGCGATCGCCGCTAGCGGGCTAGCGGCCGAAGCCCGGGCGCCGTCGGCGCAGGTAACGCTCGAACTCCGCGGCCAGCGCGTCGCCGTCGATCTTGCCCAGGGCCTCGTTCATGTCGACCTCGGCGTCGCCGCGCTGTTCCAGCGATTGCACGTACTCGGCCAGGTCCTCGTCCTCGGCGGCCATCTCGGTGATGGCCTGCTCCCACTCCTCGGCGTCGGTCGGCAGGTCGGCCAGCGGCACCTCGATGTCGAGCACGTCCTCGACGCGGCGCAGCAACGCCACCGTCGCCTTCGGGTTGGGTGGCTGAGACACGTAGTGCGGCACCGCCGCCCAGAACGTCACGGCGGGGATCCCGGCGGCGACGCAGGCGTCCTGGAACACCCCGGCGATGCCCGTGGGCCCCTCGTAGCGGCTCTCCTCGAGCCCGAAGCGTCTGGCCGATTCGGGGGAGTAGGCGGCGCCCGAAACCGGAACCGGCCGGGTGTGCGGCGTGTCGGCCAGCAGGGCGCCGAGGATGACGACGGTGTCCACGTTGAGCTTGTCGGCGATGGCCACCAGTTCGGCGCAGAAGGTGCGCCAGCGCATGTTGGGTTCCACGCCGTGCATCAACACGACGTCGCGGTCGCTGCCCGGCGGCCGGCAGTGCGAAATCCGCATGGCCGGCCAGACCAGCTCGCGGGTGACCCCGTCGACCTGCCGAATGACGGGCCGATTCACCTGGTAGTCGTAGTACGCCTCGTCGTCGATCTCCAGGATCGGGTCGGCTTCCCAGATGGCCTCGAGGTGCTCGAGGGCGTCACTGGCCGCGTCGCCGGCGTCGTTCCAGCCCTCGAATGCCGCCACGACGATGGTGTCGTGCAGTTCGGGCAGTGCGGCGTTCCCAAACGGTGGGCGATCGGATGGGGTCACAGAATCAGCGTACGGCCTTTGCTGCCGATGTTCGGCGTTGTGGGCAGGGTCCCGTCAACCGTTCAAGGGCATTCCCTAGGACGATTATCCTTGTGGGGTGCGTGCCGTTCTGACCGTCGACGACATCGGCAGCAGGCGTCGACGCCGTCAGGGCGAAATACGTTCGGCTTCACACTGGTTAACCTTGGTAACTACCTCG
>NZ_LZJA01000232.1:0-49366 GCF_001666785.1 Mycobacterium sp. E3305
GCAGCAGCAGCGGAGCCGTGTGCCCCGTCGCCACCACCGCGACGTCGTCACCGGCGAAGCCCTCGACGTCCTCGCGAATCCGTCCGACCAGGCCGTCGACCAGCCCGGCGAAGCCGAATACCGCTCCGGCCTGCATGCATTCGACGGTGTTCTTGCCCACCACCGAACGGGGACGGGACAGCTCCACCCGGCGCAGCGCGGCGGAGCGGGCCGCGGCCGCATCCGAGGAGACCTGCACGCCGGGCGCGATCGCGCCGCCGAGGAATTCGCCCTTGGCCGACACGACGTCCACACAGATCGAGGAGCCGAAGTCGATGACGATCGCGGCGCTTTGAAACCGGTGAAAGGCCGCCAGGCAGTTGACGATTCGGTCGGCACCCACTTCTTTCGGGTTGTCGACCAAGAGCGGGATGCCGGTGCGCACGCCGGGCTCGATCAGCACGTGCGGCACCGACGGCCAGTACTGGTCCAGCATGATCCGAACCTCGTGCAGCACCGACGGCACGGTGGACAGGGCGGCGGCGCCGGTGAGTCGCTCGGAGTCGTCGCCGATCAGGCCGTCGATGGTCAGGGCCAGCTCGTCCGCGGTGACCTCGGACTCGGTGCGGATCCGCCACTGCTGCACGACCTTTGCGTGCTCTTTGGATCCGGAGATCAGCCCCACGACGGTGTGGGTGTTACGGACGTCGATCGCCAGCAGCACGGCTACCGCACAGTGATTCGGGGGTCGAGAAGCTCGGCCGCATCCGCGGGAACGAAGGCCGGATCGTGTCCCAGGTCGATGGGCCTGTTGTCCGCGTCGACGAACACGATTCGCGGCTGGTAGGAGCGCGCCTCCGCGTCTTCCATCGTCCCGTACGCGATCAGGATCACCAGATCACCCGGGTGCACGAGATGGGCGGCGGCGCCGTTGATCCCGATCACTCCACTGCCGCGCTCGCCGGTGATCGCATAGGTGACCAGGCGGGCGCCGTTGTCGATGTCCACGATGGTCACCTGCTCGCCCTCCAGCAGATCAGCGGCGTCCATCAGATCGGCGTCGATGGTCACCGAGCCGACGTAGTGCAAATCGGCCTGCGTCACGGTGGCGCGGTGAATCTTCGACTTGAGCATGGTCCGTAACATCAATTCCTCCAAGATGATTCACGGGGGTCCCGATATCCGTCCGGCCCAACGGGTGCCGGCGAAGTTTCGATCTCGATCGCGATGTTGTCCAGCAGCCGGGTGCTGCCCAGCCGGACGGCCACGAGCAGCCGCCCGGATCGGTTGGCCCGCAACGGGCCCAGCTCCGGATCACGCAACTCGAGGTAGTCGACCGTGAGCTCGGGCACCGCCTCGAGCACCGCGCGTGCCGCGTCCAGCGCGGCCTGCGGTCCGGCGTCCGCGGCATGGGCCCCCGCGGTCAATGCCGCCGACACCGCCACGGCCGCCTCGCGTTGCACCGGATCGAGGTAGCGGTTACGTGACGACATGGCCAGCCCGTCGGCCTCGCGGATGGTCGGCACGCCCACCACGGCGACGTCGATGTTCAGGTCGGTGACCATCTGCCGGATGAGCACCAGCTGCTGATAGTCCTTCTCGCCGAAGAACACTCGATCGGGGCGCACGATCTGCAGCAGCTTGCACACGACTGTCAGTACGCCGGCGAAGTGGGTCGGTCGCTGGCCACCTTCGAGGTCGGCGGCCAGCGGACCGGGCTGCACGGTGGTGCGCAGGCCGTCGGGGTACATCTCAGCGGCCGTTGGCGCGAACACGATTTCGACGCCTTCGCCCCGCAGGAGCGCCACGTCGTCGTCGAGGGTCCGGGGGTAGGCGTCCAGGTCTTCCCCGGCGCCGAACTGGAGCGGGTTGACGAAGATCGACACCGCGACCACCGAGCCGGGCACCCGCTTGGCGGCGCGCACCAAAGCGAGGTGGCCGTCGTGCAGGGCGCCCATGGTGGGCACCAGCATCACCCGGCGGCCGGTGTGCCGCAGCGCGCGGGAGACGTCGGTGACGTCGCGCGGGCGCGAGTAAACGTTGAGTTCGCCGGCCTTGAAGGCGGGCGGTTTGCCCGCTCTCATCCCGCCAGCACCTCGAGGACGTCGGCGGGAGCGTGGGCGCGCCGGGCGGTCCGCAGGGCGTTCACCCGGTACGCCTGCGCGAGTTCCGGGTCGGCCTGGTTCAACGCGGCCAGGTGCCCGGCGACCGCGGCCGCGTCACCGCGTGCGACCGGGCCGGTGAGGGCGGCCTGCCCGCGTTGCAGGGTGTTCTCCAGCGCCGCCCGCGCCAGCGGCCCGACGATGCGTTCGGCGATGCCGCCCGGCTGGTCGTCGACGGACTGTTGCCCGAGCAGTTCGCTGCCACGCAGCGCGGCCCGCAGCGCCTCGAGCGCGTCGGCGAGGACCGTCACCAGGTGGTTGCTCGCGTGCGCCAGCGCGGCGTGGTAGAGCACCCGCGCTTCCTCAGGCACGGAGAACGGCTCGCCGCCCATCTCGAGGACGAGCGACTGCCCGATCGCGTACCCCACCTCGTCGGCGGCGGTGATGCCGAAGCAGGTGTCCGCCAGCCGGTTGATGTCCTCATCGGAGCCGGTGAACGTCATCGCCGGGTGAATCGCCAGCGGGATGCAACCGTCCTGGGCCAGCGGCGCGAGAATGCCGACCCCGTTGGCGCCGGAGGTGTGGGCGACGATCGTGCCCGGCCGCACCGACGACGTCGCGGCCAAGCCGGACACCAGGCCGGCCAGCTCGCTGTCGGGAACGGCCAGCAACAGCAGCTCGGCGCCGGCCGCCACGTCCGGCGGCGACGCCACCGGGGTGTCGGGCAGTCGACGCTGCGCCCGCTGGCGCGACGCGTGGGAGATGGCGCTGCAGGCGACCACGACATGGTCGGCGCGCTCCAGCGCGACACCGAGCGCGGTGCCCACCCGGCCGGCCGAGATGACTCCCACCTTGAGCCTGGCCGGGCGCAAACCGTCGAACTGCACCATCGCAGACGACCTCACAGATTTCTTTCGTTCGTTCCGGTCCCACCTCGTGGGTACCGTTCGGTCACTAAAACTCTAGTCGATCAGCGGGCCCCGACCAATGAAAGCCCCGTGTGAGGAAGCTCCCAGCTCAGCCGTCGCGGCGCCGCCGCCGGCCGCCCTCGGACGGCTGGACCTGCAGCCGCGCCAGCAACTCCGCAACCGACTGACCGCCGGTCGGGGGGCCTTCGCCCGGCCCGTCCGGGGCCTGCGCCAGCGGGTCCGCGCCGCCATGGCGGGGGGCGTGCTCCGGCGGTGGCGGCGGGGCGAGCCGCGGCGGTGGTGGTGGCTCCCCGTCGGTGTGGGGTGACGGTGAATGCGGCGGCGCTGGAGGCGGGGGCGTGGCCGCCGCGGGAATGGGGCCGGACGCGAACGCGGGCTCGCTCGGGGGCGCGAAGCCGGGGGCGCCGTAGTCGCGGTACTCGGCCGAGTGGCGCGACCGCGCCCGGCGACCCGGCTCACCGAACGGCGGCGGCGGCTCGTCGCGGGGGGCCGCCCATGCCTGGTCCGGCTCGGAGTGGCGGGCGCGTCGCCGCCGGCCCGACGTCTCCTCGCCCGGCGGGGCGGACTCATCGGCACCGGCCCAGTTGCTTCCCGGCGCGCCGGGCGGCAACCACAGCCCCGACGCACCCACCGGCTGCCAGCCTTGCACCTGCGGCTCCGGCTGCGGCGCCGGCGGCTGCTGACGCGGTTCGAAGCGCGGCTCGGGCTCGGGCGGTGCGGCGCTGTACGACGGCTGCGGTGGGGCCGGCGGTGGCGGCTCCTGCGGCGGTTCGTACTGGTAGGGGACCCGGTCGCGGCGGGGCTGCGGCGGGCTCTGGGGCTGCCGGGGCGGCAACAGCGGTTCCTCGGGCACGTCGATGATCGCCGTCTCGTCGGCGCGGCCCGCCGGGTTGTCCTGGGGGACCGAGCTGACCCGATCGCTGGCGACCCAGTCGTAGGGCGCGTCACGCGGGGTCTCGCCGTTGCGGTCCCACTCGCTGTACGCGCGTTCGGGGGCCGCCTCCGCTTCGGGCGTCTCGAGGGCCGGCCGCTGGGCGAGGTCGGTGTCGAACAGGATCTCCAGGCTGGTGCGCAGCGCGCTCAATTCCGCGCGCAGCTCGGCCAGGTCGTCGGCGGCTTGTGCGCGCAGCTCGGATGCCAGCTCGCGACGCAGCTGGGACTCGACGGTCAGCTCGTACTCGCGCCGGGCGGAGATCTCCCGATCCAGCTGCAAGTCGTACACCAGCTTCAGGTCGCGGACGCGGGATTGATCCGCATCGCTCTGACGGCGGTACAGCACCGAGACGAACGCGCCGGCGACTGCGGCCCACAGGGCCAGGATTACAGCGAGCTTGAGGAGTTCCACCCGATTGGTGAAAACCAAAGCGGAACTGGCCCCCATCGCAAGGACCAGCAACGCGGTCAAGAGCACCCACCCCGGCCTGCGGCCGCCGCGCCGAACCCGGGCGCCGCGGGACAGAACGGTCATGGCCTGACTGTACCTGCGCGAGGTCAATCCGCGTGTCGCCCTACTCCGGCGATTCTCACGCTGTTGTTACCCGGGTCACAGGGGGGCTAGTTTTCGGCACCCTCGCCGTGCTCGGTCTGGTCCGGTGGCGACTTGCAGCAATGCTGCAGCCACAGCGCGGCGAGGAGCAGCGCCAGCGCGCTGACGGCGGCGACCACGGCGCCGGTGGTGTCCTCGGCGGCCGCCCGCAACCAGGATCGCCGCGGCAGGAAATACACCAGGATCCCGGCCCACCAGCCCAACATCAGCGCGCCTACCCAGGCCGACGCCTTGGCGACCATCAGGCTGCGGGCCACCGCCAGCGGGTGCAGCCAGCCGGGGCCGACCCCGATTTCGCCGTCGTTGATTTTGGTCCGCACGTAGCGCGCCCACAGGGCTTCGCCGACGGCGACGGCCAGCAACGACAGACCGGTCCACACCGTGATCGGCGGAAACCATCGGTAGAGGCCGTTGACCAGCAAATAACCAACCACCGCCGCGGCTACCACCGCGGCCGTCAGGTCACGTTTCCTGGTCGGCCCCATCAGCCTTCCGGACTCCGGTCTGCCGGGTCCGTGCCCGGCCGGTGCAGCTTGAGGTCGGTCAACCGGACGCTTTCCCGGTCTGCGGGGTCCAGCTGGGCCAGCAGGCCCGAGACGGGCTGAGCGTCCCCGGCGACGGTCAGCTGGGCATCGGGGTCGATGGCGAGCCAGGGAATCATCACGAAGGCACGCAGGTGGGCCAATGGGTGCGGCAACGTCAGATTGTTCTCGCGGGAGATCACCTCCGCCTCGCCGTAGCAAGCGATCAGGTCGACGTCGAGGGTGCGCGGGCCCCAGCGCTCGCCCCGCACCCGGCCGGCAGCCCGCTCGAACTCCTGCGCCCGGCGCAACCAGCACTGGCCGTCGCAGGCCGGGTCGTTGGCGATCAGCACCGCATTGAGAAACGGCGCCTGGTCGACGCGGCCCCACGGGTCGGTCTCGTACACCGGGGAGACCGCGAGCACCGTCTCGCCCAGCCCGTCGACGACGGACTGCAACCGGGCCAGGCGGTCGCCCAGGTTGGAGCCGATGGAGAGGACCACCCAAGTCATAGGCGCCGCTCCGCCGGGATCACCGAACCGCGGCCGCCGCGCCGAGACCGGCGCACCACCACCGCGACGTCGGCGAACTGCTGCGTGATCGGAGCCTGCGGCTTGTGCACCACCACCTCGACGGCATGCACGCGGTCGTCCTGCATCACCCGATCGGCGATCTCACCCCCGACCGCTTCGATCAGGTTGCGCGGCGGCCCGGCCACGATGTCGGCCGCCAGCTGGGCCAGCCGGCCGTAGTCGTAGGTGTCGGCCAGCTCGTCGCTGGCGGCGGCGTCCGCGAGGTCGATCCACACGGTCATATCGATGACGAAATCCTGCCCGTCGGCGCGCTCGTGCTCGAAAACCCCGTGTCGCCCACGAATCGTCAACCCCCGCAATTCGATTCGATCAGCCATCGTCTCCAGCCAGCTCGGTCTGCTGCGATTCGGTCTGCGCCCAGGCCCCGACCACCTTGAGGGCATCGGCCGTGGCCCGCACGTCGTGCACACGAACACCCCACGCCCCGTACAGCGCTGCCAACGCGGAGATCACCGCTGTCGCTGTCTCGCGGCCGGCGGGCGGTCGCGGCGAGCCATCCGGCCCGGCTAACAACGTACCGAGGAACCTTTTACGGGATGCACCCAGCAGCACGGGGATTCCGGTGGCCACCAACTGCGGCAACGCGCGCAGCAGCGCCCAATTGTGTTGAGCCGTCTTGGCGAACCCGAGTCCCGGGTCGATCACCAGCTTGGCGGGGTCTACACCGGCCGCCACCGCGTCGTCGACGCTGGCGAGCAGCTCGGCGCGCACTTCGGCAACCACGTCGTCGTAGTGCGGAGCCGCATGCGGGCGCTCGGCGGACACCGAACGCCAGTGCATCAGCACCCAGGGCACGCCGGCCTCGGCCAACAGCGGAGCCATCGCGGGATCGGCACGCCCGCCCGACACGTCGTTGACGATCCGCGCGCCGTTCTGCAGCGCCGCGCGCGCGACATCAGCGTGCATGGTGTCTATGCTTACCGTTATTCCCTCTGCCACAAGCTCTTTGACGACGGGAATCACGCGAGAGGTCTCGATCTGGGAGTCGATCCGCGTGGCGCCGGGCCGAGTTGACTCGCCTCCGACGTCGACGATGTCGGCGCCCTCGGCGGCCAACGCCACCCCATGCGCCACGGCGTTGCCGGTGTCGAGATAGCGGCCGCCATCGGAGAACGAGTCGTCAGTGACGTTCAGGACTCCCATCACCCGCACAGGCGCCGGCTCACTTACGCAAAATGAGGTCGAGCGCTTCGGCTCGAGAAGCGGCGTTGGATTTGAACTGCCCGCGCACCGCCGAGGTGGTGGTAACGGCGCCGGGCTTGCGAACGCCGCGCATGGCCATGCACAGGTGCTCGGCCTCGATCACGACGATCACCCCGCGCGGATTGAGCTTCGTCATCAGGGCGTCGGCGATCTGGCTGGTCAGCCGTTCCTGCACCTGCGGGCGCTTCGCGTAAAGGTCGACCAGCCGCGCGATTTTGGACAGCCCGGTGACGCGCCCGTCGGCCCCTGGGATGTACCCGACATGGGCGACACCGTGGAACGACACAAGATGGTGTTCGCAGGTGGAGTACAGCGGGATCTCCTTGACCAGCACCAGTTCGTCGTGCTCCTCGTCGAACATGGTGTTCAGCACGCTGTCGGGGTCGGTGTAGAGCCCGGCGAACATCTCTTGGTAGGCACGGGCGACGCGGGCCGGCGTCTCACGCAGGCCGTGCCGGTCCGGGTCCTCGCCGATGGCGTACAACAACTCTCGGACTGCGGCCTCGGCGCGCTCCTGGTCGAACACCCGAGTTGAGGGGGTGGCGGTGTCCGGGCCCAAACCGGTTACTGCCATCGAATCCTCCGTTCGTCAGCCGTGAGCCGGCGGATTGGACCGGCTCACGTCGTCGTCCTGCTGGTCGGGAGACCTTGCGCCGTCCGGGTCGGGCAGACTCGGCGGCGGGTAGGGCGGATACGGCGGGTAGGGGGGCTGCGCCTGCCCTTGCTGACCGGGGTGGGTCTGCTGGCCCGGGTGCCCGTGCTGGCCGGGATAACCCGGGTAGTGCCCCGCCGGCTGCGGCCAGTACGGCTGTTGCGGGGCCTGCGGCGGCGGATACCAGTAATTCGGCTGCTGGTCCTGCGGCGGCCATCCCGGTGCGTGCCAGCCCGCCGGCGCACCGTAGTCGGGCTGGGTGGGTGCATGCGGCACGCCCGGACGGTGGCCGGATGCCTGAGAACCATTGCCGCCGTTGTTGTTTCGGTCCGCATCCGCCCCCGCGGCCGCGGCGGCCTGGCTGGCGCGCGCGATGGCCGCCTTGAACGCCGGCTCGGGGACCGGCGGCGGCCACGGCTCGCCGCGCTCCATCGCCAACTCGCCGGGCGTCTTGATCGGCGGTTTGTCCGACGGGATGCGGCCGCCGAAATCGTCGAACATGGTGAGCCGGGGCCGCTTTTCGACGTCGGCGAAGATGCCCTCCAGCTCGGCCCGGTGCAGCGTCTCCTTTTCCAGGAGCTCGCCGGCCAGTGTGTCGAGCACGTCGCGGTATTCGGTGAGGATCTCCCACGCCTCGGTGTGAGCCGCCTCGATCAGCTTGCGGATCTCGTCGTCGATGTCGCGGGCGACCTCGTGAGAGTAGTCGGCCTGCGTTCCCATGGTGCGGCCCAGGAAGGGGTCACCGTGTTCGGTGCCGTACTTGACCGCGCCCAGCTTGGAACTCATCCCGAATTCGGTGACCATCGCGCGGGCCACCTTGGTGGCCTGCTCGATGTCGGACACCGCGCCCGTCGTCGGCTCCCGGAACACCAGTTCCTCGGCGGCGCGTCCGCCCATCGCGAACACCAGTTGCGCGATCATCTCCGAGCGGGTCCGCAGACCCTTGTCTTCCTCGGGCACCGCGACCGCGTGGCCGCCGGTCCGACCGCGCGCCAGGATGGTCACCTTGTAGATCGGCTCGATGTCCGGCATCGCCCAGGCGGCCAGGGTGTGCCCGCCCTCGTGGTAGGCGGTGATCTTCTTTTCCTGCTCGCTGATGATGCGGCCCTTGCGGCGCGGGCCGCCGATCACCCGGTCCACCGCCTCTTCGAGCGCGGCGCTGGTGATGACGGTGCCGTTCTCCCGGGCGGTCAGCAGCGCCGCCTCGTTGATGACGTTGGCCAGGTCGGCGCCGGTCATGCCGACGGTGCGTTTGGCCAGCCCGGCGAGGTCGGCGTCGGGGCCGATCGGCTTGCCCTTGGAGTGCACCTCGAGCACCGCTTTGCGGCCCGCCAGATCCGGGTTGGACACCGGGATCTGCCGGTCGAAGCGGCCGGGCCGCAGCAGCGCGGGGTCCAGGATGTCGGGCCGGTTGGTGGCCGCGATGAGGATGACGCCGGCGCGTGGGTCGAAGCCGTCCATCTCGACCAGCAGCTGGTTCAGCGTCTGCTCGCGTTCGTCGTGGCCGCCGCCCAGGCCGGCACCGCGCTGTCGGCCCACCGCGTCGATCTCGTCGACGAAGATGATGCACGGGTTGTTCTGCTTGGCCTGTTCGAACAGGTCGCGCACCCGCGATGCGCCGACGCCGACGAACATCTCGACGAAGTCGGAGCCGGAGATGGTGAAGAACGGGACTCCGGCCTCGCCGGCCACCGCGCGTGCCAGCAGCGTCTTACCGGTTCCCGGCGGACCGTAGAGCAACACGCCCTTGGGGATCTTGGCGCCCAGCGCCTGATAGCGGCCGGGGTTCTGCAGGAAGTCCTTGATTTCGTACAGCTCTTCGACCGCCTCGTCGACGCCAGCGACGTCGGCGAACGTGGTCTTGGGCATGTCCTTGTTGAGCAGCTTCGCCCGTGATTTGCCGAACCCGAAGCCCATTCGGGCACCGCCCTGCATGCGGGAGAACATCACGAACAGGCCCACCAGCAACAGCAGCGGCAACACGTAGACGAGCAGCTCGCCCAGGATGCTGCCCTGGTTGACGACCGTGCTGACCTTCGCGTTCTTCGCGCTCAGCGCGTTGAACAGGTCGACGGCGTACCCGCTCGGGTATTTGGTGATGACCTTGTCGGAATTGTCGGTGTCGTTGTTGCCCTTTTTCAGGGTCAGCCGCAGTTGCTGCTCGCGGTCGTCGATCTGCGCGCTCTTGACGTTGTCGCCGTTGATCTGCGCCACCGCCACCGACGTGTCGACGGGCTTATAGCCGCGGGTGTCGTCGCTGAAATAGAAGAACGACCAACCGAGGAGCACCACGACGGCAATCGCCGTGATGGTGCGGATAACGTTTTTCCGGTTCATCAATCATCGGCCTTGCTGGCCAGGTCCTTCCCCGATATACACGCAGCTGGAAAAGTCCAGGTTACCGCTAGTGGCGATCGCGAGTCCCGGCAGAGCCGGGGCGCTGCGGGTCGCCACCATCTGCACAGTGGCGATCGCGAGTCCCGGCAGAGCCGGGGGGCTGCGGGTCGCCACCATCTGCACAGTGGCGATCGCGAGTCCCGGCAGAGCCGGGGCGCTGCGGGTCGCCACCATTCTCTGGATACAACGACGACGGGTTCCCGACCAGCCGGGCACGCCGAGCGTCACGCCAGCGTGACGGTGGCCTGCGCTGGTCACGCCAGCGTGACGTTCGGTGGGTGAGCCTGTCGGGTCTCCCATCATTCGTAATAGCGAGCCTCGATCACGTTGCCGTCCGGATCGGCGAAGTAGTAAGCCTGCGGTGCCCAGCCCTGGGCGCCGAAGTTGGGGCCCAACCGCGCGCTGGTGTCCACGCCCTCCGCTCGCAGACGCTGGTCCAACGCGTCGTATTCGGACTTCGATAGCGCAAGGCACACGTGATTCACCGGGTGGCCGGCGCTGCCGTCCGTCCGCGTCAGCGCCTCGGTGCCAGCGATATTGGCGATCGGCGACAGGTCGATGATGGCGTCCTCACACACCCGAACACTCGGGAACGGAGCGTCACCGGCCTCGAACTCGGCAAACCGGACCGGCGCCAACCCGACCACCCTCGTATAGAAATCCATCGACGCGCGCGGATCGCTCGTCCAGAGGACGACGTGGTCGAGCCGCTTCATGCGGGGTCCACCTGCTTCCACTGAAATGCGAGTGCCTCATGGCGATATCTACCAGGCGACCAAAGTGATTGGAACGGTATTCGCAATCAGCGCGAATACTTCTCAGCCCCGGAGGGGGTGTGCTTTGGTGACATGGTGCTCAAATCAACCGAACGGTTAGTAGAGACCAACGGTGTACGGCTGCGGGTGGTCGAGGCGGGAGAGCGCGGCGCGCCCGTGGTGATCTTGGCTCATGGCTTTCCCGAATTGGCCTATTCGTGGCGCCACCAGATACCGGTTCTGGCCGAGGCCGGCTATCACGTTCTGGCGCCCGATCAGCGTGGCTACGGCGGCTCCTCTTGCCCCGAGGCGATCGAGGCCTACGACATCCACCACCTGACGGCCGACCTGGTCGGCCTGCTCGACGACGTCGGCGCCGAGCGTGCCGTCTGGGTCGGACACGACTGGGGCGCCGCCGTCGTGTGGAATGCGCCGCTGCTGCACCCGGATCGGGTTGCGGCCGTCGCCGGGCTCAGCGTCCCGGCCGTTCCCCGCTCGCATGTGGCGCCGACGAGGGCGTGGCGCAAGATGCTCGGCGACAAGTTCTTTTACATCCTGTACTTCCAGGAGCCGGGCGTCGCCGACGCGGAACTCAACGGTGACCCCGCGCGCACGCTACGCAGGATGCTGGGCGGCCTGCGGACATCGGGTGACCCGCTCGCCGCGGCGCGCATGGTGGCGCCCGGTGACGAGGGGTTCATCGATCGCCTTCCCGAACCCGACCGGCTGCCGGACTGGCTCAGCCAGGACGAGCTCGACCACTACATCAGCGAGTTCTCCCGCACCGGATTCACCGGTGGCCTGAACTGGTATCGCAACTTCGACCGCAACTGGGAGACCACCCCGGAGCTAGCCGACGCCAAAATTACTGTGCCTGCACTCTTTATCGGCGGCACCGCCGACCCGGTGCTGACGTTCACCCGCGCCGACCGCGCATCGCAATTGATCACCGGCTCCTACCAACAGGTGATGCTCGAAGACGCGGGGCACTGGCTGCAGCAGGAACGGCCGGAAGAGGTCAACGCGGCCCTATTGGATTTCCTCAACGGATTGGAGCTGCGATGAGTGCCCCCCTGCGGTTCGGTGTCTTCATCACACCGTTTCACCCGATCGGCCAATCGCCAACGGTGGCTTTGGAATACGACATGGAGCGAGTCGTCGCGCTGGATCGGCTCGGCTTTGACGAGGCATGGTTCGGCGAACACCACTCCGGCGGCTACGAACTGATCGCCTGCCCGGAGGTGTTCATCGCGGCCGCTGCGGAGCGGACGAAGCACATCCGGCTGGGCACCGGAGTGGTCTCGCTGCCCTACCACCACCCGCTCATGGTGGCCGATCGATGGGTGCTGCTCGACCACCTCACCCGCGGCCGGGTGATGTTCGGCACCGGCCCCGGCGCGCTGCCGTCGGACGCCTACATGATGGGCATCGACCCGGTCGATCAACGGCACATGATGCAGGAGTCGCTCGAGGCGATCCTCGCGTTGTTCCGGGCCGGCCCCTCGGAGCGGATCGACCGCCACACCGACTGGTTCACATTGCGCGAGGCGCAACTGCACATCCGGCCCTACACCTGGCCCTACCCCGAGATATCGACCGCGGCAATGATTTCGCCGTCCGGACCGCGGCTGGCGGGTGCGTTGGGCACGTCGTTGCTGTCGCTGTCGATGTCGGTGCCGGGCGGCTTCGCCGCCCTGGAAACCACCTGGGACGTGGTGCGCGAACAGGCCGCCAAAGTCGGCCGGGACGAGCCGGACCGGGCCGACTGGCGTGTTCTGAGCATCATGCACATCGCGGACAGCCGGGAAAAGGCGATCGACGACTGCACCTACGGCCTGCAGGATTTCGCCAACTACTTCGGCGCGGCCGGGTTCGTACCGTTGGCCAACTCCGTCGAAGGCGCCCAGTCACCGCACGAGTTCGTCGAGGACTACGCCGCCAAGGGCAATTGCTGTATCGGCACGCCCGACGATGCCATCGCCCACATCGAGGACCTGCTCGAGCGCTCCGGTGGCTTCGGCACGTTGCTGATGCTGGGGCACGACTGGGCCTCCCCCGAGGCGACGTATCACTGCTATGACCTGATGGCGCGCAAGGTGATTCCTCATTTCAAAGGGCAGCTCGAAGCGGCGCGGTCATCGCACGACTGGGCCAAGGGCAATCGCGATCAGCTGATCGGCCGAGCCGGTGAGGCAGTGGTGAAGGCCATCTCCGAGCACGTCGACGAACAGAAGGGCGTGAAAAGCTGATGCGCGCTGCGGTATTGCGAAACGGCCGAATGGTCTACCGGGACGATGTGCCGGATCCCGTGCCGGAGGCAGGGCAGGTGCTCGTCGGCGTGCGGGCATGCGGGATCTGCGGCTCCGACCTGCATTTCGCCGCGCACGGCGCGCAGGTGCTCGAGATGACCGATCGGGTGGCCGGCGGCCGGAGCGGCATGCACGTCGACCTCGACCACGACATCTTCATGGGACACGAGTTCAGCGCCGAGGTGCTCGAGGCAGGCCCCGATACCGAAACCCTCCCGCCCGGAACGCTGGTAACCTCGCTCCCGGTGTTGCTGTCGGCCAAGGGTGCCGAGCCAATCGTCTACAGCAACAGCACAATCGGCGGCTATGCCGAACGCATGCTGCTGTCCGCGCCGCTGCTGCTGGCCGTCCCCAACGGCTTGGACTTCAGGCAGGCGGCCCTGACCGAACCCTTGGCGGTGGGCTTGCACGCCGTCAACAAGTCCAACATCTCCTCCGGAGAGACGGCCCTGGTCATCGGCTGCGGTCCGATCGGCATAGCGATCATCGCGGCTCTGCGTGCCCGCGGGGTGGAAAACATTGTGGCATCAGATTTTTCGCCGAAGAGGCAGGAGCTGGCCACCGCCATGGGCGCCCATCAAACGCTGGACGCTTCGCAGGGTTCGCCGTTCGACGTCGCCAAACCAGCCGTGGTGTTCGAAGCGGTCGGCGTGCCCGGGATCATCGACGACGTGCTGCTCCGGGCCC
This sequence comes from Mycobacterium sp. E3305, assembly GCF_001666785.1. Taxonomy (NCBI): domain Bacteria; kingdom Bacillati; phylum Actinomycetota; class Actinomycetes; order Mycobacteriales; family Mycobacteriaceae; genus Mycobacterium; species Mycobacterium sp. E3305. Next base: position 13,674 of record NZ_LZJA01000232.1, read on the forward strand.
GGCCCGGCACCCGCCTGGTGGTCGCGGGCGTTTGCATGCAGCCCGACACCTTGCATCCGTTCTTCGCGATCGCCAAAGAGATCAACGTCCAGTTCGTGCTCGCTTACACCCCGGAGGAATTCACCGACTCGCTGCGTGCACTGGCCGAGGGCGACATCGACGCCAGCCCGCTGATCACCGGGGAGGTCGGGCTGGACGGGGTCGGCGCGGCCTTCGACGACCTCGCCGACCCCGAGCGCCACTGCAAGGTTCTCGTCACCCCTTAGGCCCCTGGTGTCGACCCGCCGCGCCCCTAGGCCCAACTGGACCCGACAGCGCTGTCGGTGCCCGCCATGTTGCTGCCGGCGGTTTGCACGTTCTGCCCGTGCGCGTTGGCCTGCTCGTAGATCACCTGGAAGTTGCGGCCCAGCTGAATGATGAACTCCTGGCACGCCGCGGACCCCGCGCCGCCCCAAAAGTCGCCGGAAGCAAGAACATCGCGAACGATGGCCTGGTGCTCGGCCTCCAGTGACGCGGCCTGCGCGCGGATGGTGGCGCCGTGGGCGTCGACATCGCCGAATTGATAGTTGATTGTCATCGTTACTCGTCTCCTGTTTGTCGGTGGGCTAGGTGCCCAGGCTTTGCTGCGAGGCCTGCTCTTGCTGCTCGTAGTTGTTGGCGTCGCGGATGAGCCCGTCGCGCACGCCGTGAAGCATGTTGACGATGTTGCGGAAGGCCTGGTTGACCTGACCCATGGTGTCGTACGAGGTCGCCTGCGCCTGACCGCTCCAGCCCGAGCCGGCGATGTTCATCGAGGACGCCCACATCTTGCGGGCCTCGTCCTCGACCGTCTGGGCGTGCACCTCGAAACGGCCCGCCATCGCCCGCATCTCGTGCGGATCCGTCATGAATCGTGCTGTCATTACATTTCTCCTTCGAAAGTGATTGTCAATACTGAGGTTTGGTCGTTAAATCCTCGAAGTTCCCTCTCTCCCTTCCGTCATCCGACCAGCTGGGGCAATACAGTGGCGCGAGTCGGTGCCGCAGCGCCGAATCCGCGCATCTCCATGCCGCCAACCTGACCCGCCGGGATACCGCGCGGAGCCAGCATCGGTGCGCCGGCACTGCCCAACGGGGTGGCGGTCGGGCCGGCGACCTCGGGAGTCGCGGCTTGCCAACTCGGCGGCACCGACAAACCTCCAACAGGAGCCGCCTGGCCCATGGCCGCGGATGGCATCAACCGCGCGGGCGCCAGCATCTGCGGCGCGCGCATGGACGGCGCGGCCGGCACCAGGTGCTGCATTCCGGGCATCCCGACCCGCGAGACAGCGCCGGGTCCGAGCATTGCCGTCGCAAGGCCGGCGTTCGACGCCGTCGTCGCGCCCAATCCTGATGTGGCCGTACCGGCGCCCTGTCCTCCGAATGGCGTGCCGAGCAAGCCGGTGAAACTGCTGACGGCCGAAGGGAAGCTGCTCACGAATGACGACGCGGACGAATTGAGCGTGGACGGCAGGCCCATCGCCAGTCCCTGGGTGGCGCCCTGCATGTTGGCCGCACCCGCGGCCACGGCGCTGGACGCCGCCCCTCCGGGGTTGGTGGTCGGCGGCGCGACCGCCATCGGTGCCAACGTCGCCGCCGCGGCCGACGAGCCGGCGTAGGCGTACATGGCCGCGGCGTCTTGGGCCCACATCTCGGCGTACTGCGCCTCGGTGGCCGCGATCGCCGCGGTGTTTATCCCCAGAAAGTTGGTCGCGACCAACATCATCAGCAGTGACCGGTTGGCGGCGATCAACTGTGGCGGCACGGTAGCGGCGAACGCCGTCTCGTGCGCGACCGCGGCGGCCGTCGCCTGCATGCCGGCCTGCTCGGCCTGCGCGGCGGTCGCGTGCATCCAAGCCACGTAGGGCGCCGCCGCGGCCGCCATGGCCGCCGACGATGGGCCCTGCCAGCCGGCGTCGGTCAGGTTCAGGATCACCGACCCGTAGCTCGTCGCGGCCATCCGCAGCTCCGCGGCCAGCCCCTCCCATGCCATCGCCGCCGCCAGCATCGAATCTGGTCCCGGGCCCGCGTACATCAGGCCCGAGTTGATCTCCGGGGGCATCGCACCGAAATCCATTACTGCTTTCCTCTCTTACGGTCGTTTTCGCTATGCCAGCGCCGGCAAGGGCTTTGGGCCGGCGGCGGCTTTGATTGCGGCGTGCGCGTGCACGACGTGTTCGCCGGGCGTGCCGCCGGGCAGCTGCATGGGCAGCACCTTCTCGGCGGGTATGGCGGCAGCAAGGGGCACCCGGTGGACCGGTGCCGTCGGCGCCAGCTCGGCGGGTGAGACGTGCTGGGGCGCCATATCCGCGCGGGTGACATGCTGGGGCGCCAGCTCGGCGGGTGAGACGTGCTGGGGCGCCACGTCGGCGCGGGCGACATGCTGGGAGGGCGCTGCGTGCGCGGGCGCGACGTGCTCGACATGCTGGGCGGGCGCCATGTGTGCGGGAGGCGCAAGGTGCTGGGCGGGAGCGGGCGGGCGGGCGCCATAGTGACCGCGGCTGTACGGAGCCTGGTGGCGGCCGTAATTGGCCGCTCCATAGCCGTTATAGCCGCCGTGCTGCGATGGCATGTGCCCGCCATACCCGCCGCCGCTCCAGCCCGAGGCCGTGGACGCCGGGGGCGCGCCTGCGGTCGCCGGCCGGGCGGGCACCGTGGGGGTCACGCGGTTGGGCACGGCGGGCGCCACGCGACTGGGCATGGCAGGCGACGTGTGAGCGGGTCCGCCCGGAACCAGATGGACGGGCATGGCGGGTGCGACGCGGCCGCCCGCGGCTTGTGTCGCATTGGCGGCTTCGGTTCCGGCATACGAATCGGCGCTGATTCCCAGGGCGCTGACGAACTGCTCGTGGATCATGCTGGCCTCGGCGTTGATCGCCTGATACTGCTGGCCGTAAGCGGCGAAGGTGGCCGCGGTCATCGCCGAGACTTCGTCGGCGGCCGCCGGGACCACGCCCGTGATCGCAAACGCGGCCATCGAGTTGGCCGCGGTTAGCTCGGAGCCGATTGCCTGCAGCTGGCCCGCCGCGGCTAACAGCAGCTGGGGCTGCGTGGTCAGGAACGACATCTGGTCTTCTCCTCTGCAATGCCGGAATCCGGCTCGTGTTGTCGTGCTTGCGGACACTATGTCATAAATTCGGAATTGTTGTCTAGCACTCTGCCATGTTTTCATTTTTTCAGTCACGGACTCGCAGGTGGAGACACTTTGCCCGGGTTTCGGCACCGGGTTACTCTGGGTGGATGCCACGAACGAATGCCGCAGGTTGGGGGCTGAAGCGCCTGCTTGAAGCGACGCTGAACCGCGACATCACCATCGAGCAGTTGCGCGACGCCTGTGGCGTCACGAAAGGGCGCTGGTACGGGGCCGGCGGGCGCGCCAACGCGGACGACTTTCCCGATGCCGAAGAGGCCAGGCGCGCCGCGCACGCGTTCGGGCTCAGCGCCACCTGGCTACAGATAGAACTGGGCCTGATCACGCCCGAGGATGTGCACGCGGTCCTGGGCGACGGTCAGTCGCCGGATCCGTTCCGTGTGACGACCCGACAGCGCGTGCTGATGCCGAACCCGACGGCGGAGGGCTCGCGCGACTGAGCTCGCCGCAGTCATCTGTTTTTCGGCCCCTCTGGCCGCCACGACACCGCTCACGACCCCCGTCATGGAAAATGCGGCGGCCAATCTCGTCGTTGCGCACCCCCGTCTTGGTCTGCGACTCGGCCCGTAACGTCGCGAACCCGAAACCGGATGCCGTGCTCGCTTGCCGGCTTACTCTGCCGGCATGGATCGCATCTGGCAGTGGGCGTGGGACCGGTTCGGGGCGAGGTATTGGTGGGCGCTTTTGATAGCGGTTTTCACCTCGACACTGCCGGTCTTCCTGCTTTGGTCGTGGATCGTCGTCGCATTCGAGAAGTCCAGTCACTACGTGGAAGCATCTGTCGTCGCAACCGTCGTAACGCTGGTGATGAGCTTCGTAAGTCTTGTTCCCGGCATTGGACGGTTGCGACTGGCGCAACAGTGGGCGGCCGGCCGTGAGGTTGATCGGGCGAAGGCCCTGGCCGGTACCTATGCCTGGGTTCGAACGGCCGATATCCGAGCGTTTTGGTTGATAGCGACGTCGGTCGTGGTGCTCTTGACGGTTGTCGGTTTGATTGCCGGAGCTAGCGGGACGCGGCTGATTCAGTACGGGATCGTCGGTGCCGCCGCAGGATTGGCTACCGCGCTGATCGGTGTGCACAATTTCGGGGAGGGAGCGGCGCGACCCGTCAGGGCAGCCCTTGCCGAAAATACCGGCATCGGCGACGACTTCCCGCGCGCTCGTCCGACCTTCGCCACCTGGCTGGGCCTCTCGATAGCGGGCTCCATTTTCACCTTCTCCGCAATGGCCGCGATGGTGGCGGTAGCGCTGGATCGGGGCAGAGGAGTCCCGGTGCTCTCCCTTGTGACCGCCAGCGCCTTGACACTTGTCGTCGGGGTACCGATCACCGTCGTTGCGATGCTCTCGCCGTCATTTCGGCCCATTCGCGACCTCACCGATGCAACGGTGCGGGTGGGGGCCGGCGACTACGGACAACGCCTGCCGGTGGTCCAGGATGATGACCTCGGCGCGCTGGTGGCGTCGTTCAACCGCATGCAAGCGGGTTTGGCTGAGCGACAACGACTTCAGGCAGCATTCGGCACCTACGTCGACCCCGCCCTGGCGGCCAGACTGCTCGAACAGGGTGACGATGTTTTCACCGGCGAGCGCCGTGAGGTGACGGTGATGTTCGTCGACGTGCGCGACTTCACGCCGTACGCCGAGGCAAACACCGCCGAGGACACCGTTGCCCGCCTGAACGCGCTTTTCGAAATCGTGGTGCCTGCGGTCGTCGACGCCGGTGGGCATGTCAACAAATTCCTCGGCGACGGCGCTATGGCGGTGTTCGGAGCCCCCAACGACCTCACGGATCACGCGGACGCCGCGGTGAGCACCGCGGTGCGAATTCAACGCCGCGTCACAGAACTATTCGAAACGGACCTTCGGATCGGCATCGGCATCAACACCGGTACGGTGATCGCCGGAACCATCGGCGCCGCGGGAAAGCTGGAGTTCACCCTCATCGGCGACACGGTCAACGTCGCAGCGCGCGTCGAGCAGCTCACCAAGACCACCGGCGACGCAATCCTTCTCACCGGCCAGACCGTTGCCTCCCTGGCCACTCGACCGGCAACGCTCGCCGACCGCGGATTTCACGCGCTGAAAGGAAAATCCGCTGCACTGCACATCTATTGCCTCGACCCGCGGCGGGAGGCGATCTCAGGCTGACGCTCGGGAGGGGTGACCCATTTGGCGGAATCTTATCTTTCACATTCGCGGCCGCCATTCGATCGAAACCACTCAACGAACCACCGCAGGGCGAAATGTTCGCTAGCTCTGCATATTTCAGCTGACACGCTTCTAACGCTTCAACTCTCAGCCGCCCGCGGGGGGTTGAGCGATGACCGTCGGCCTGAAGCCGTATCGGGGCGCGACAAACTGGCCCGCGGCATTGCGGCCCGTCCCACCGAACGGCGTCATCGGCACCCCACCGACCGCATTCGTGGCGGGTTCGACCGCCCCAGCCGAATGGAATCCGTTGACCGCCAGGGTGACCGGCGAAGCGGCCGGGGCCGCGCTCGCCCAACCGGCCGGCACGGACAAACCACCGATTGACGCAGCCTTACCCACGGCACCGCCTATCGACCCGATCGAGCCCAGGCCTGCGCCGCCCGAAACCGCTGCGGGCAGAGTCGCTTCCGCGGCCTTGGCGGCGCCCTCGGTGGCGGACTTCGCGGCGGGCATCATGCCCTGAGCGATGCCCTGTATGTCCTTGAACGAGGTCGTGAATAGCCGTGTCGGTGAGATCAATCGGATGAACGCGTCGAAGGGCGTGCTGGCATCCAAGGTCTGCGACCCGGTCAGCCCCTCCAACAAATCGCCCAGCGGGCCGCCGATGACGAGCCCATCGCCTTCGGGGTTCAGACTGATTCCGCCCAGGGAAAACGTGGGGTTGGCAGCCGCGGGGTTGTTCGGCAACCCGGCCAGTGACGACAGCGTTTGCGGCACCGCGTCCAGTCCCTGCGTACCGCTGTTCGCGGCCGCTTGGGTCACCGCCGCGGCCTGACCCGCGACCCCGGCCGAATTGGTGGTGGGTGCCGCCGGCTCCAATGGCGGCAAGGTCGCCGCCGCAGCCGACGTGCCGGCGTAGCCGTACATTGCGGCTGCATCCTGAGCCCACATCTCGCCGTATTGGAACTCGGTGGCCGCGATCGCGGCGGTGTTCTGACCGAGGACGTTCGTCGCCAGCAGCTCCATCAAGAGGGCCCGATTCGCCGCGATCACCGGCGGCGGCACCGTTTCGGCGAACGCCGCCTCGTAGGCGCCCGCTGCCGCCATCGCTTGAGCGGCAGCCTCTTCCGCATGCCCGGCCGTGCCGCGGAGCCACGCCACTTGGGACGCGGCGGTCGCCAGCATGGCGGACGCGGCCGGGCCCTGCCACGGCCCGTCGCCTAGACCCGCGATCACCGAGCCATAGGCGGACGCCGCGGCATGCAACTCGGCTGCCAGCCCGTCCCACGCCGCCGCGGCACTCAGCAGCGGCCCCGAGCCGGGTCCCGAATACATCAGCGCGGAGTTGACCTCCGGCGGTAGCTGCGCGAAATCCAACATTGCGCTTCCGCCTAACCGACCGCGGCAGTGTTGACGATCTCCGTGGCGGCATAGGAACCGGCGCTGATACCGAGCGTCGTCGCCAGCTGCTCGCGAACCGCCGCGGCCTCGCCACTGACCGCCTGGAAGAGGCTCGCGTGCCACGAGAACTGCGCCGCGGTCAATATGGAAACCACATCCGCGGCGGCCGGAACCACCCCGGTCGTCGGCGCGGCCATGGCCGAATTGCCCTCCCGCACCGCCGCATTGATGCCATGCAGCTCTCCGGCCGCCGCCTCGATCGTTTCCGGCTGCGCCATCACGAACGGCATATCCCCTCCTCAAATCACCTTGTAATCAATAACTTTCAGCACCAGCTGTCGGGTACCGAATCAGACGCCTGGACACGTTAGGGGAGGCATGCCCAGGAAGGACAGCCTTGGGACTGCCAATTCATGACCGGGTCGGTAACTGTTCACTTAGCTGACCGGAAGTGCTGGAATATTTGGATTCTGCATGAAAGTTATTGCAAACCAATATGTTTAGCGTCATATATGTGCTTATATGTGGTTGCTGGATTAGCAGTCAACGTTTGCCTGCGGGATGCAGAGGACGGCCGAACGCCGCCGTGCGACGGGCGCATGCGGCCTGGGCGTGCCACAATGCCGGCGACATTACCGATTTGGCACCAATACCAATGGTGCACAGCGACATTCGCGCATAAGAACCGCCCGAATCGCCTGGTACCGGGCAACCCGTAGCCTCTGCTTGCGTCAACGGCTAAGGTGCCAGGCATGCCGGTCGCAAGGAATGCCCCGAGATTTGCCCGCAAGTGGATCACCCTGGTCGTCGCCGGGTTAGCTACCGCCACGGTGTCGGCCTGCGATTCCCCACCGTCGGCGCCCGCGCCCGGCGTGAATCCTCGTCAGGTCACCGTCTTGGGGTCGGGGCAGGTCCAGGGCGTTCCGGACACCCTGACCGCAGACGTCGGTATCGAATTCACCGCGCCCGACGTGACCTCGGCGATGAACCAGACCAACGACCGCCAGCAAGCGGTCATCAATGCGCTGGCCGGCGCGGGCGTCGACCGCAAGGACATCAGCACCACCGAGGTCACGCTGCAGCCACAGTTCAGCAATCCGGGGCCCAACGGGACCGCCACCATCACCGGGTACCGCGCCACCAATGCCATCACGGTCAGGATCCACCCGCCCGACTCCGCGTCGCGGATGCTGGCCCTCATCGTCGGCACGGGTGGCGACGCCACCCGAATCAAGTCGGTGAGCTACTCCATCACCGACGATTCGCAGTTGGTCAAGGATGCCCGCGCGCGAGCGTTCAACGACGCCAAGAACCGCGCCGAGCAGTACGCACAGCTGTCCGGACTCCGGCTGGGCCGAGTGCTGTCCATCTCGGAGGCGACCGAACCCACGACGGGTGGACCGCCCGCGCCACCGAGGGCCATGCCCAGCGCGGTCCCGCTGGAACCCGGCCAGCAGACCGTGAGCTTCTCGGTGACCGCGGTGTGGGAGCTGGACTGATCCGATGGCGGCGACCCGCTTCACCCGGCTCCGCCGCGCTCACGATCGCCGCTAGCCCGATGGCGGCGACCCGCTTCACCCGGCTCCGCCGCGCTCACGATCGCCGCTAGCCCGATGGCGGGCTACTGCTGGTAGACCCTCGGATCCAGGGTGCCGATGTACGACAGGTCGCGATAGCGCTCGTCGTAGTCCAGGCCGTAGCCCACGACGAAGTCGTTGGGGATGTCGAAGCCCACATAGGCGATCTCGACGTTGGCGCCCTTCGCGTCGGGCTTGCGCAACAGCGTGCACACGCGCAGCGACCGCGGATGGCGGCTGGTGAGGTTGCGCAGCAGCCAGGACAGGGTCAGGCCCGAGTCGACGACGTCCTCCACGATCAGCACGTCGCGGCCCTGGATGTCGCGGTCCAGGTCCTTGAGGATCCGCACCACACCGGACGACGACGTGGAGGACCCGTAGGAGCTGACGGCCATGAACTCGAACTGGGTGGGCACCGGAATCGCCCGCGCCAAGTCGGTGACGAAGATCACAGCGCCCTTGAGAACGGTGATCAGCAGCAGATCCTGGCCGGTCTCGGCCATGACGTCGCGGTAGTGCCCGCCGATCTCTTCGCCGAGTTCGCCGATTCGCGCCTGGATTTGCTCGGCGGTGAGCAGGACCGACTTGATGTCCCCCGGGTACAGCTCCACGGGCTGCGCGGGGGTGATCGCCGAGGAGATCTGGGCCACGCCCACAGAGTGCCACGCCAACGGCCGAATAACCAACGGCGACCCCGGTATTGCGGTTACCGGACCGGTTCGCGCCACAGGGTCAGGACCCCGTCGCGCCGCCCCGCGATCAACCGCTCGTCACGCAACGCGGACCCGACAGCCACCCCGCCCTGCCCGCGCCAGGCGGTGACGAGGGCGTCGACACCGCGGATCTGCTTGTCCGTCAAGCCGGTTGCGCCTCCCGCCAGAAGCCAGCCGCGGATCACCCGGCGCCGCACCGCGGCGGGAAGCGCGGCCAGGGCCTGCGCCTGCAGCCCAGCCTCGGCCTTCACCTCGGGCAGCGCCCGGGCAGCGAGGGAGTCGATCAGCTCGGTGTCCTCGCGCAGCGCCGTCGCCGTGCGGGCCAGCGCCTCGGCCACCCCGCCGCCCAGTACGTCCTCCAGCAGCGGCAGCACCTCGAGGCGCAGCCGGGTCCGCGTGAAGCGGCGGTCGGAGTTGTGCGGATCCTGCCACGACGTCACACCCAGCTCGAGGCACGCTGCGTGGGTCACGGCGCGCCGAACACCCAACAACGGCCGGCCCCACGGCGGGTCGTACGGCCGCATCCCGGCGATCGACCGCACACCCGACCCGCGACCCAACCCCAGCAGCACGGTCTCCGCCTGGTCATCGAGCGTGTGGCCCAGCAGCACCGGCCCGTCGTGGTACGCGCTCAGCGCGGCATAGCGGGCCGCGCGGGCCGCGGCTTCGGGGCCACCTTCGTTCCCCACACGCACGCGAACCACTTGCGCCGCAACGCATCCCAAACCGACGGCTTGCGCCCGGGCGGTTTCGGCGACGCCGGCCGAGTCCGGCTGCAGGCCGTGATCGACGATCACCGCGGTGGTGGGCCGCAACTGGGCCGCCACCGCGGTCAGCGCGAGCGAATCGGGGCCGCCGGACAGCGCCACACACCACTGCTCGACGGTGGCGACGTGAGCCTTGACGAACGCCTCGACAGCCGCACGCAGCTGCCCTACAGCACCCTGTCGATCCATCGCTGGGGGTCCTCGATCTCGGCGGGCAGGGGCAGCGTCTCGGGTCCGGTCCAAATGGCGTTGAACCGCTCCATACCGACCTTGCCCACCACGTGGTCGACGAACGCCTTGCCGCGGGTGTACTGGCTGAGCTTGGCGTCGAGACCCAGCAAAGCGCGGAGCAGGCGCTGCAGCGGCGGTTGCTTGCGGTTGCGGCGTTCGTCGAACCGGCGGCGGATGGTGGTGACCGACGGCACCACCATTGGCCCGACGGCGTCCATCACATGGTCGGCGTGGCCCTCCAACAGCGTGCCGAGAACCAGCAGCCGGTCGAGGGCCTGCCGCTGCGGCTCGGACTGCACGGCGCGCACGAGGCCGACGATTCCCGACGGGCTGTCCGGCGCCCCGTTGCCGCGGTTGCGCACGTAATCCGCGAGCCGGCTCGCCACCTGCCCGACGTCTTCACCAACGTCCCGGGTCAACAGCGCCAGCGCCTGCGACATGTGCTCGGAGAGCCACGGGTTGGCGGTGAACTGCACCCGGTGCGTCACCTCGTGCAGGCAGACCCACAGCCGGAAGTCGGAGGGCTCGACCCGCAGTTGCCGCTCGACGGCGATCACGTTCGGATACACCAGCAGCAGGCAGCCCTGCTTCGCGGCCGCGAACGGGTCGTACTGGCCGAGGATCCCGGACGACACGAACGCCAGCACGGCGCCGGTCTGCGCGCCGGTGACGCGGCCGGTGAGGAAGCCCCGCGGCTTCTCGGCGCCGTTCATCATCACCCGCATCGACTCCGCGGCCGCGCCGATCCATTGCGGGCGGTCGACGATGCGGGCGGCAGGCACGGCGCCCTGGGTGACCAACCCGGTGACCTCACGCACCGGCGGTTCGGCCTTTGCGGCCGAGTTGGTCAGCTCGTCGATCACCTGCCGCCGGGTGTAGTCGCTGGACGGCGGCCCCGGCCGGGCCAGCCGCTGGCCGACGGTGGCCGCGAAGCCCCAGTCCACCGCGGTGCCGAGCGTCAGCTCCGAGGGCGGGCTCATGAGCACCCGCACGACCACAGCTTGGTGGCCAGGGCGTCCATCGCGTTGCGGCCGTTGGGTCCGGCGGCGTTGGAGATGAAGGCGAACGTGAGCACCCGTCCGCTGCGGTCGGTGAGCACGCCGGCCAGGGCGTTGACGGCGGTCAGCGATCCGGTCTTGGCGCGCAACCAGCCGGCCGGCCCCTGATTGGAGCCCGCATCGGTGAAACGGTCGCCCAGCGTTCCGCTGCCTGCGGCGATCGGAAGGAGGTCCAGCAGCGCCCGCAGCGCCGGCTGGTCGGGTCCTGCGGCCGCCTGCAGCACGCCGTCGAGTGTCTTGGCGGTCAACCGGTCGTCGACGGAAAGCCCGCTGGAATCCATCAGCGTGATGCCGCCGGTGTCGACGTGCGCGGTGCTCAACCGGTTGGACACGGCATCGGCGGCGCCGGCGAAGCTGCGCGGCCGGTTGATCGCTGCCGCCACCTCGCGGGCGATGCATTCGGCCATCACGTTGTCGGAGTGGTCCATCATCTCCGACAGCCGCTGGACCAACGGCGCCGACTGCACGACGGCCAGCTGCCGCGCGCCGGACGGGGCCGTCGCGACCGTCACCGCCGCGGGGTCCAGGCCAAGGGCCTTGGCCAGCTCCCGCCCGGCGTCCAGCGCCGGGGTGCGGGAGCGCCGGGAGTTGACGGTGGTCGGTTGGATGCGCCCGGCGTCGATCATCACCGACTCGATCGGCGCGATGTCGCCGTTGTCGACGTCGGCCGCGTCCCATCCCTGCGCCATCGTCGGCCCGCTGAACGCCGAGGTGTCCACCTGCACCGCGGTTGGCGTCACGCCACTGCGGCGGATCTGCTCGACGAGGTCGCTGATCCGGGCCGATCCGCGGTACCAGGTGTCGACGCCGGGCGGCGCGGCCGACAGCGCCGGGTCACCTGCACCGACCAGCACGACGGGCCCCTGGGCGTTCTGGCTGCCGGCCACCACCCGCGTGCTGATCCGGGCCTGATGGTCCAGCGTGAGCAGGGCCGCGGCCGCCGTCAGCACCTTGTTCGTCGACGCCGGCACCAGCGGCATGTCGTTGGCGACCTGCCAGAGCTCTTTTCCGGTCAGGGCGTCGGTGACCCGGGCGCCCAACCTGCCGAGGTTGGGATCGGCGGCCACGGCCCCCAGCACGGCCGCCACCCCGGCGGGGCTCGGTGTCTCGGCGGTGTCGCTGACCGGGACCATTCCCGGCTTGACGGTCGGCGCGTGTGGGGGCGGCATCGGGGCGTGCGAATTGTTGCCGCCGTGCCCCGCCGAGGTGAAAAACGTTGCCGCCGCGACCACCGCGGCGACAAACGCCAGCACGGCCAACCCGACGAACACATGGGTGGATTTTTGCCAGCGAGTGGGACCCATCGCTCTCCTGACTGTCTCCCGCCCATTCTGCCGAATCCGCCGCACAGGCCTCGACTAGGGTGATCCCCGACGCAAACGGACCACCGCGAAACGCCCAGATCTAAGGAGCGCCCAGTGCAATTCGACGTGACCATCGAGATTCCGAAGGGCCAGCGCAACAAGTACGAGATCGACCACGAGACCGGACGTGTGCGTTTGGACCGCTATCTCCACACCCCGATGGCCTATCCCGCTGATTACGGGTTCATCGAGGACACCCTCGGCGAGGACGGGGATCCGCTGGACGCGCTGGTGCTGCTGCCCCAGCCGGTGTTCCCGGGTGTGCTGATCGAGGTGCGGCCGGTGGCGATGTTCCGCATGGTCGACGAGAAAGGCGGCGACGACAAGGTGCTGTGCGTGCCGGCCGGCGACCACCGGTGGGATCACGTACAGGACATCGGCGACGTCCCGCAGTACGAGTTGGACGACATCAAGCACTTCTTCGAGCACTACAAGGACAACGAGCCGGGCAAGTTCGTCAAGGCCGCCGACTGGGTCGGCCGCGCGGACGCCGAGGCCGAGGTGCAGCGCTCGGTGGAGCGGTTCAAGTCGAACGGGCACTGACGCCTTACGGCGTGCGGTGACGCTCACGGCGTAACCGCACACCGGTTTCCGGTGGCATCCTGTCGATGTGACCCCGGTGTTGCATTTCGCGGCCAACTTCTGGTGGCTGGTCTTCCCGCTGGGCGGCGCAATCGGTGGAGGCCTTCGGGCCGTCGCCGCCGCGAACGAGCGGCGGGCCGAGCGACGGCTCGAACGGTATCGGCTCAAGCAGCAAGCCAAGATCGCGGTGGCCGAGGCCTCCGGGCGGGCGCGGACGAACCGGGACAGCGACCGACGAGAGATCGCCAAACTCGTTGAGGCGCATGATCGGACCGACGCGCGGTGGCTCGACTACGAGGTCGATATCGCGCGATTGCTGGACTTCCCGATGATGACCGATATGCGGGCTCCCCTGACCGTCGCGTTTCACAAGGCGAAGCGGCATGCGGACCTACTGCGGCCGGAACCGCCCGAGGGTCTGCTTGGCGACCGCGACGCGTTGGCCGAATACCGCGACGCCGTCCACGAGTACATCAGTGCGTTCGAGATCGCCGAGGCGGAGGCGATGCGCCGGCGCCGCAGCGACTTCTCGGCGGACGAGCAACAACGGATGGCGCGGGCCCAGAGCCTGCTGCACCTCGCGCAGGACGACGCCGCCACCCGCGAGGAGCGACAGCATGCCTACGTGCGGGCGAGCAAGGAACTGGACGGCCTGATCGCGCTGCCCGCCCCCGCGAGGGTCAGCATCGAACGGCGCATCGCGGGCCAGATCGAGGCCTAGGCCGCCGGCGACGCGGCCGCCCTGGCCTGGCGCCGATTGCGCAACACGCTCCAGCCCAGCGCCGCCCCGATGAACACCACGCCCACGGAAGCGGTGAGGGCGTCGGGAACCTCGAAGTGCGGGTTGATCGACAGCAGCATGATCACCGCCAGCACGCCGATCGCCCAGTGCGCGCCGTGTTCCAGGTAGACGTAGCGGTCCAGCGCTTCCTGCTTGACCAGGAAAATGGTGATGGACCGGACGAACATCGACCCGATCAGCCCGAGGCCCAGCGCGATGACGACGGGGTCCGAGGTGATCGCGAACGCGCCGGTGACCCCGTCGAACGAGAACGCGGCGTCGAGCACCTCGAGATAGAGAAACATGGTCAGCCCGGCCTTGCCGGCCGCCTTTCCCGCCGAGGCCGCCTCGATGTCCGGCGGCCGAAACGCCCGGCTCAGACCGTTGACGACCAGGTACGTCACCAGCCCGAGCAACCCGGCCGTCAGCACCGTCGCCCGCTCCGCACCGGAATGCGCCAATCCCGTTCCCACCAGGACCAGCGCTACAGCGGCCACCGCCACCGGCACCTGGCCCAGCCGCCCGATGCGGGCGAACGGGATCTCGATCCACTTGAGCCACTTGATGTCTCGGTCGTGGAAGACGAAATCCAGGAACAGCATCAGCAGGAAGGTCCCGCCGAACGCCGCGATCTGCGGATGCGCGGCGGCGATCAGCTTTTCGTAGCTCGGTGAGCCGTCGGGGAATTCCAGCGCGCCGTGCGGCGGCGGATGCAGCGCCAACTCCATCGCACGAACCGGATCGAGGCCCGCGGTCGCCCACACGATCAACAGCGGGAAGAGCAGCCGCATCCCGAACACCGCGATCAGAATCCCGACGGTCAGGAACATCTGCCGCCAGAACGGGCTCATCTGCTTGAGGATCGCGGCGTTGATGATGGCGTTGTCGAACGACAGCGAGATCTCGAGGGTGGCGAGCACCAGCAGTAGGAAGAGGTCCTTCAGGCCGCCGTGGGCATATCCGACCGCGAGGGCCGCCACGGTGACCAACAGCGAGATCCCGAAGATGCGCAAGGCGGCCAAGGTCCTTTCCGACAGCCGCCCACGATAGCGAACAGCGGTCGCCGCCGCAGACCCGTGTCCACGGGACTTACTATTTTCAGATTGTGGCGATGCCCGAAGTCGGCGGTACCCCAGCGTCCACCGGCGCCGGTCCGATCACGCGCGGCAGCGTGGCCCGGGTCGCCACCGCGACGGCGCTGACCGCCCTGTGCGGGTACGCGGTCATCTACCTCGCCGCCCGCGACCTGGCGCCGGGCGGCTTCTCGGTGTTCGGGGTGTTTTGGGGGGCCTTCGGTCTGGTCACCGGCGCCGCGAACGGTCTGCTCCAAGAGACCACCCGGGAGGTCCGCTCGACCCGGCACCTCCCGGATGTCCTGCGCGTTGCCGACGAACCGCGGACCCACCCGCTGCGGGTCGCCATGCTGGTCGGGGTGGGCGCGGCCGTGGTGATCGCCGGCACCTCGCCGCTGTGGAGCGGGCGGGTCTTCGTCGAGGAACGCTGGATGTCGGTCGGGCTGCTCAGCGTCGGGCTGGCCGGGTTCTGCGTGCACGCCACCCTGCTGGGCATGCTGGCCGGCACCGATCGGTGGACCGGCTACGGAGCGCTGATGGTCACCGATGCCGTCATCCGGGTCGCCGTCGCCGCCGCGACCGTCCTGCTCGGCTGGCGCCTGGTCGGCTTCCTGTGGGCCACGGTCGCGGGCGCGGTCGCGTGGCTGATCATGCTGGTCGCGTCGCCCTCGGCCCGGGCGGCCTCCCGGTTGTTGACACCCGGCGGGGCCCAGACCTTCCTCCGCGGGGCCGCCCATTCGATCACCGCCGCGGGCGCCAGCGCGATCCTGGTGATGGGGTTTCCGGTGTTGTTGAAGCTGACCAGCAACGAGCTCGGCGCCGAGGGCGGGGTGATCATCCTCGCCGTGACGCTGACGCGGGCGCCGCTGCTGGTGCCGCTGACGGCCATGCAGGGCAACCTGATCGCGCATTTCGTCGACGCGCGCAGCGACCGCATCCGCGCCCTGATCGCCCCGGCCGGCATCATCGGGGGCATCGGCGCGGTCGGGGTGCTGGCCGCCGGGGTGGTGGGCCCCTGGCTGCTGCGGGTCGCGTTCGGGCCGCAGTACCACGCCGGCGGGGCGCTCCTGGCCTGGCTGACGGCGGCCGCGGTGGCGATCGCGATGCTGACGCTCACCGGTGCGGGCGCCGTCGCGGCCGCGCTGCACCGGGCATACGCGCTGGGCTGGGTGGGCGCGACGGTCGCGTCGGGCCTGTTGCTGCTCCTGCCGCTGGCGCTGCAGACGCGCACCGTGGTCGGCCTGTTGTGCGGCCCGCTGGTCGGAATCGGCGTTCATCTGGTGGCGCTGGCGCGCGCCGACCGCTTAGCCGGCTGATCCTGGCTAACCTGGTGGGCTAGATGGTTACTGAAGCCAAATACTCGGGCGCCTGGATCGTCATCCCGGCCTTCAACGAAGCTGCCGTCATCGGCGAGGTGGTCGCCGATGTGCGTTCCGTCTTCGACAACGTCGTGTGCGTGGACGACGGCAGCACCGACGACACGGGCGAGATCGCCAGGCGCGCCGGTGCTCACCTGGTGCGCCACCCGATCAACCTGGGGCAGGGCGCGGCCATCCAGACCGGCGTCGAGTACGCGCGCAAACAGCCTGGGGCGCAGGTTTTCGCCACGTTCGACGGTGACGGGCAACACCGGGTCAAGGATCTGGCCGCGATGGTCGACCGGCTCTGCGCGGAGGACGTCGACGTCGTCATCGGGACGCGGTTCGGCGCCCGTGTCGGCGCCCGGCCGCCGTTCCTGAAGCGGCTCGTGCTGCAGACCGCCGCACGGCTGAGCCGGCGCGGTCGCCGACTTGGCCTGACCGACACCAACAATGGGCTGCGCGTCTTCAACAAGAAGGTCGCCGACGGGCTCGACATCACCATGAGCGGGATGAGCCACGCCAACGAGTTCATCATGCTGATCGCCGAAAACCATTGGCGCGTGGTCGAACAACCGGTAGAGGTGCTCTACACCGATTACTCGAAGTCGAAGGGCCAGCCGCTCCTCAACGGGGTGAACATCATCTTCGACGGGTTCCTGCGAGGGAGGACTTCACGATGAACTGGATCCAGGTGCTGCTGATCGGGACGATCATCGCGCTGCTGGTCTACCTGCTGCGGTCCCGCAGGAACGCGCGGTCCCGGGCCTGGGTCAAGGTCGGCTACGTCGTCTTCGTGCTGGCCGGCGTCTATGCCGTGCTGCGGCCCGACGACACCACGGTCGTCGCGAACTGGTTCGGGGTGCGCCGCGGCACGGACCTGATGCTCTACGCGCTCGTCATGGCGTTCTGCTTCACCACGCTCAGCACCTACATGCGGTTCAAGGACCTCGAGCTGCGCTACGCGCGCCTCGCCCGGGCGGTCGCGCTCGAGGGCGCCGAGGAGCCCGACGCTCCTCAATCCGCGTCGAACGTCTAGCCCCAAGGCCCGCGTGCACTCAAGCCGCGAACGCACACCCGAGCTGTACCCACGCTCGGCGCAACGTCAAAGAGCGCGCGTCTTGCGGAAGTACTCGACCGTGCGGCGCACGCCGTCGTCGAGCCCCACCCGCGGCCGCCACCCCAAAACCCGCTCGGCCAAACCGATGTCGAGGCACGACCGCCTCAGGTCGCCCAGCCGCGGCGGGTGAAACTCCGGGTCGTCGGGCGCGCCGACGGCGGCGGCCACCGCCGAGTGCAGTTGCCGGTCCGAGGTTTCCACGCCGGTGCCCACGTTGAAGCGCTGACCGCCGCCCGCCTCGCCGGCGGCCTTGACGAAGGCGTCGACCACGTCGTCGACGAACACATAGTCGCGGGTGTTGCCGCCGTCGCCGAACACCTTGGTGGGCTTGCCCGACAGCAGCCCCTGGGCGAATATCGCCACCACGCCCGCCTCCCCGTGCGGGTCCTGGCGGGGGCCGTAGACGTTGGCCGGCGCGATGTGCGAGCAGTCCAAGCCGTAGAGGTGGCGGAAGGTGTTCAGGTAGATCTCGCCGGCCACCTTGCCCGCGGCGTACGGCGAGGCAGGGTCGGGCTGCACCGATTCGGGGGTCGGATAAACCGGCGGCGTGCCGTAGATGGACCCGCCCGACGAGGTGTGCACGACCTTGCGCACCCCCGTCTGCCGCGCCGCCTCGGCCAGGCGCACCGTCCCGACGACGTTGACCGAAGCGTCGAACTGTGGGTCGGCGACCGAGTGCCGCACGTCGATCTGGGCAGCCAGGTGGAACACCACCTCGGGCCGGTGCTCGTCGAGGATCGCCCGCAGATCGGCGGTGACGATGTCGGCCTCGACGAAGACGTGCGACGGGTTGTCGGCCAGGTGCTCGAGGTTGGTCGCACGGCCGGTGGCGAAGTTGTCCAGCCCCACGACCGCGTGGCCGTCGGCCAGGAGGCGGTCGACTAGCGTCGACCCGATGAATCCGGCTGCTCCGGTGACCAGTGCGCGCACCGGCCCACCATACATAGCGGCCGTGGCCATCGCGCTGATCGCCGCTGCGCTGGGCATACGCGCGGCGCTGGCGTTCGGGGGCTACTTCTACTGGGACGACCTGATCCTCATCGGCAAGGCCGGCACCCACAACCTGCTGTCGCCGGCATACCTGTTCGACGACCACGACGGCCACGTCATGCCCGGCGCCTTCCTGGTCGGCGGCGCGATCATCCGGCTGGCCCCCCTGAACTGGACGGGGCCGGCGATCAGCCTGCTGGTGCTGCAGCTGCTGGCCTCGCTGGCGCTGCTGCGGGCCCTGCACGTCATCCTGGGCTGGCGGCCGGTGCTGCTGCTCCCGCTGACGTTCGCGCTGTTCACCCCGCTGGCGGTGCCGGGGTTCGCCTGGTGGGCGGCGGCGCTGAACTCGCTGCCGATGCTGGCCGCGCTGGCCTGGGTGTGCGGCGACGCCGTGCTGCTGGTCCGCACCGGCAACGGGCGCTACGCGGTGACCGGGACGATGGTGTACTTCGGCGGGCTGCTGTTCTTCGAGAAGGCCGCGGTGATCCCGTTCGTCGCGTTCGCGGTGACCGCGCTGCTGCGCCACGTGCAGGGGGATCGGGCGGCGCTGCTCACGGTGTGGCGGGCCGGGCTGCGGTTGTGGATCCCGACGCTGTCTTTGACCGCGGGCTGGATCGCGCTGTACCTGGCTGTGGTGAACCAGCGGCGCTGGAGTTCGGACCTGGCGATGACCTCCGAGCTGCTGGCGCGATCGATCACCCACGGCATCGTGCCGGGGCTGGCCGGCGGGCCCTGGCATTGGGACCGCTGGGCACCCGCCTCGCCGTGGGCGACGCCCCCGCCGTTGGTGATGGCGCTCGGCTGGCTGGTGCTGGCGGGCACCCTCGCGGTGTCATTGCTGCGCAAGCAGCGCATCGGGCCGGTGTGGGTGACCGCCGCCGGCTACGCGGTCGCCTGCCAGGTGCCGATCTACCTGATGCGCTCGTCGAAGCAGACCGCACTCGAACTCGCCCAAACCCTGCGGTATTTCCCGGATCTCGTGTTTGTGCTCGCGCTGCTGGCCGCAGTCGCGTTGTGCGCGCCGAACCGGCCCGCCGCGCCGCGCTGGCTCGATGCCTCGCCCAGGCGCGCGGCGGTGACGCTGGGCCTGGCGGTGTTGTTCGTGGCCAGCAGCCTGTATTCGACGGCGACGTTTTTGACCAGCTGGCGCGACAACCCGGCCCAGCCCTATCTGCGGAACGCTCGGGCCGACCTGGCCGCGGCACACGCCGCCTCGACCGCCCCGCTGCTCGACCAGGAGGTCGATCCGCTGGTGCTGCAGCGGGTGGCGGCACCGGAGAACCTGGCCAGCCACCTGTTCGCCCTGCTCCGGGATAGGCCCGAATTCGCTTCGGCGACAACGCAATTGCGGATGCTGGACAGCTCGGGCCGACTGGTCAAGGCGCGGGTGACCTGGGTGCGGACGATCGTTCCGGGACCCATGCCGCAGTGCGGGTATTTCGCGCAGCCGGACAAGCCCGCGCGCCTGGTTCTCGACGGACCGCTGTTGCCGGCCGACTGGAGCGTCGAGCTCAACTACCTGGCCAACAGCGAGGGAACCATGACGCTGGCGCTGACGCAGGGACCGGAAGCCAAGGTGCCCGTGCACCCGGGCCTCAACCGCGTCTTCGCCCGCCTGCCGGGCGCCGGGGATGCGATCACCGTGCGCGCCAACACCACCGCGCTGGCGTTGTGCGTCGCGTCGGGCCCGGTGGGTTTCCTCGCGCCG
Organism: Mycobacterium sp. E3305; assembly: GCF_001666785.1. NCBI lineage: Bacteria > Bacillati > Actinomycetota > Actinomycetes > Mycobacteriales > Mycobacteriaceae > Mycobacterium > Mycobacterium sp. E3305. The sequence continues at coordinate 33,717 of NZ_LZJA01000232.1, forward strand.
GCCTAACGCGCGTCACGTCTGAGCTCAGCGAACGTCTGAGCGCGTCCGGTCACGGCTTTCACGGAGGCGACGGCGCCGGCGGCGACGCGGGCGATCCCGGCGGCGTGCAACGAGGCCGGCTTTCCGACGAATGGTTCGGAGCCGGCACCCAGGCCACCCCGGTAGGCGCCGTGGATCGTGACATGGAACGGAACGTCGTCGCCCGCGGAGAACAAGTCGTTGACCACGACGCCGCGCGGATCGAGCACCGCTTGGTGGGTGGCGCCGATGCGTTCGTCGTCGATCTCGTGGACGTCGGCGTCGGCGAGATCTCCCCTTTCCAGCCACGCGCGCACGATTGCTTCGGCGTCGGGGTCGGCGGGCACCGCCTCGGTCGACATCCATGGATCGATGTGCGGCGGGATCAGCGGATGCGCTTGGCCGCCGGCGATTTGGGCCCGCATCGCGAAGTAGTCCTGCTCAACGTAGTTTTCCGTCAAACGAGTGCCGTTCCACTTGTACAGTCCGACGCCGCGCCAGCAGGTGAGAGCGCGCTTCTGTCCCGCCGGCATGGCCGCGTGCTCACTGAAGTGCATGCACAGGCGATCGCCGTTGAGCACGAACTCGTGCACGACGATGCCCAGACCCGGTGCGGCGTCGAAGATTTGGCGAACGGCGTCGGCATAGGTGGTCGACCGGACGAGCGCCAGGCCGTTGATGTGCACGACGTAGTCGGGCTCCATGATCTCCGCGCAGACCGATTGGTCGTGCGAGTTCGTATAGTCGATGCAGTAGCGGCGCATCAGCGCGACGAAGGGATGCACCTCACTCGTCCGGGCCGAGAAGCTGTGATACACAAAGAGATTCGGGGACGCGCTCGATGCCGATGGCCCGGTCGATGGCTTCGTGCAGATAATAGATCCGCCGCTCGTGGTAGCCGAGCCGCAGCGACTCGAGGGCTCCTGCGTTCAGCGACCGCTGGGCGCCGGGCAGGACGCCGAGGTCCTCGAAGAGCACCTGGGACAAGACCGCGATGAAGGCGTCGTGGGTCTCCCGGTTGCCCTCCGCAGCGAGCGACGAACACCAGTGGACGCGGTACGTCGACGTGGCCGGGCCGGTCGGCCAATTCGTGATCAAGAAGACGAACCCGGCGCCGTTGAACACGATGCTCAGGTTCGGGAAGACGTGGTAGGAGAACGTGCCCTGGAATGGCAGATCACCGAGGCCGGGAAATACGCACGGGAACGGTGAGAGCGATTCGCCGTCGATGCCGTCGCGATACGAGACGAGCATCCGGGAATGGCCGTTGCGCAGCAGCTGTATGCCGGTCGCCGACTGCTGAAGTGCGCGCGCGGCCGTGGCGCGGTGCACGTAGTTGACATGGTAGGTCTCGAGATTGGCGTCGACGGGCAGCTTCCAGTTGACCGGGACGTCGCGCACCGTGCGATCCACCAGGTGCAGCCGCCCGTCGAGCTCGGCGAAGTCGCTCAGCTCCTCGCCGACCGGCCCGAGAAACGCGGACAACGGCTGCGCATCGCGGTCGAGGTTGACGAACACGAGGGGTCCCCACGACTCGCACCGGACCTCGGCCAGGCCGTGGCACGTAGGGTCCAGGCCGGAGAAGTTGGACGCCTCGGGGTAGCCGACAAGTTTCCCCTCGAGCGAGTACGTCCACGCGTGGAACGGGCACGTGAGCCTGCGGCCGACGTTGCCCCGCGACTCTTCGACGAGCGCGGCCCCCCGGTGCCGGCAGGTGTTGTAGAAGGCGCGAACGACGTTGTCCCGGCCGCGGATCAGCATGACCGGCTTGTCGAGCTGCTCGAGCAGGAGGTAGTCGCCGGGGTTGCGCAGCTGATCGGCGTGGGCGACGAACAACCACGAGCGCGAAAAGACCGCGGCGGCTTCGAGCTTGGCGAAATCGGCGTCGAAATACCGCCCGGCGGGCACGGGCGGGAGCACCGGGAAGTCCGGCGGATACACCCGCCGATCCGCCTCGGCTTGCGCGTGCCGCTTTACCCCGTCCATCACCCGCGAGCCCATCGCCACCATCCGATTATATGAATGGTCGTTCATTTATCAAGACATGCTGCCTTCTGCCCGCAAGAATGGCGAGCATGCCGAACAAGCAGAAGGCGCCCGCGCGTCGCCCGCGGGGCCGCCCGCCGAACTCGGACGGGCAGTTGACCGCGCAGCGACTCCTTGACGCCGCGGCGACGGTATGCGTCGAAAGGGGTTTTGAGGGGAGCACGCTGCCACGGATCGCGGAGCGGGCGGGCGTCTCACCGACCGCCGTGTACAACCACTTTCACAGCCGGGAGGAATTGCTGTACGCGGCGGCGGTGCGTGCCCTCGACCAGATCACCGCGGCCGCGCTGCGGGCGGGACGCGGTGCCGGGACCCTGCAAGCGATCGCGATGGCCTACCTGCGGCCGGAGATGACACAGAACCGCCGGCTGATCGCCGAGCTGCACCTGGCCAGCCGGCGCGACGAGCGGTTGGCGTCCCTGATCGCGCAGTGGCATCGGGATTACGCGGACCGCTTCGTCGGAACCCTGGGGGCTGATCCAAACCCGCAAGCCACGACGAAAGTCGTGTTTCTGCTGCTCCTCGGGCTTTGTCACTTCGATGACCTGTCGGCGATCAGGGCGTCGCGCGCCGCGGTTAGCGAGCGGGTGGAGCGCCTGATCGAGGTGCTGCTACCGGATGGAGCCACCTAGGAGAATCGAACTCCTGACCTGCTCATTACGAGTGAGCCGCTCTACCGACTGAGCTAAGGTGGCGTGCCCTTCAGGGCGGCACGAGTCTACGGCAGCGGGGCGGGCACCCCCAAGTTAGTCGCGCAGTTCCTGGCCGAAGGTGGCCACCATCGCGTCGACGGCGAACTTGGGCTTGACGTTGATCGCCAACGCTTCGCGGCACTCCAGGACCGCTTCGATGCAGCGCAGCAGCCGCTGCGGCGAGGAGTGCGCGGCCAGCGCCGACACCCGGTCGGCCATGTCCGGATGGTTGTGCCGCACCGACCCGGCACCGGCCGAGACCATCAGCGCATCGCGGAAATAAGTGGCCAGGTCGATCAGCGCCCGGTCGAGCGCGTCGCGCGAGGCCCGGGTCTGACGCGACTTCTGCCGCCGCTCGAGGTCCTTCATCGCGCCCGTGGCGCCGCGCATCGCCCCGGCGGTGCCCTTGCCGGTGCCGCCGGCGCCCAGGGCCGTCCGCAGCTCCTCGGTCTCGGCCTCGGCGCGGTCCGCGGTGAGCACCACCGCCTCGGCTTCCGCCGCGGCGACCAGCTCCTCGGCGGCGGCGTAGGCCCGCGACGGGGTCGCGGCGTCGCGCACCAGCGCCAGCGCCCGTTCCCGGCGCTCGCGGGCCTCGGGATCGGTGGCCAGCCGCCGCGCCCGGCCCACGTGGCCGCCGCTGACCGACGCCGCCCAGTCCGCGGTCTCGGGGCTCAGGCCGTCGCTGTCGACCAGCACGCGGGCGATCGCCTCGGTCGGCGGGGTGACCAGCGCGACGTGCCTGCACCGGGAACGCAGCGTGATGGCGATGTCCTCCGGATCCACCGACGGCGCGCACAACAGGAACACCGTCGACGGCGGCGGCTCCTCGACGACCTTGAGCAGCGCGTTGGCGGCGCCCTCGGTGAGCCGGTCGGCGTCCTCGATCACCACGATCTGCCGGTGCCCGGTCGCCGGACGCCGCGACGCGATCTGCACGATGGCCCGCATGTCGTCCACCCCGATCGACAGCCCCTCCGGGACCACCCGGCGGACGTCGGCGTGGGTGCCCGCCATGGTCGTGGTGCAGGCCCGGCACTGACCGCACCCCGGTTCCCCGTCGGAGGTGCACTGCAACGCGGCGGCGAAGCACAGCGCCGCGACCGAGCGCCCCGACCCGGGAGGACCCGTGATCAGCCACGCATGTGTCATAGTCCCGTCGCCCGCGCCGCTGTGAACCAAGTCACCGCGGGCCGCCCTGGCGGCGGCGAGCAGCTCGGCCGTCACCACGTCCTGGCCTACCAGCCGCGTAAACACCCCGGACATCACCGGTAACAGTAGCCACCACCGCCGACATATACCGATCGGCCACCGGATCGCGACGATCCCGTTACATTTGGCCTCTTTTCGGCCTACGCGGGGACGCGTCGAGATCGTTGTAAGTTTCCGACAAGTCCCTGCTGACCGATACGGTGGGATCGTGGCAACACCGGCAGCACTGCCCGGGCGGATCAGCGGATTCGTCCGGTGGGTGGTGCGCACGCCGTGGCCGCTGTTCTCGCTGAGCATGCTGCAGGCCGACATCATCGGCGCCCTCTTCGTACTCGGCTTCCTGCGTTACGCGCTGCCGCCCGAGGACCGCATCCAGCTGCAGGATCTCCCGGTGCTGAACCTGGCGGTCTTCGGCACCGCGCTGGTGGTGCTGTTCCTGGCCGGCTGGATGGTGAACCTGAAGCTGCTGATGCCGGTCTTCCGCTGGCAGCGCCGTGACAACCTGCTGGCCGAGGCCGACCCGGCCGCCACCGAGCTGGCCCGTAGCCGCGCCCTGCGAATGCCCTTCTACCGCACGCTGATCAGCATGGTCGCCTGGTGCATCGGCGGGGTGGTGTTCATCATCGCCAGCTGGTCGGTGGCCCGGTTCGCGGCGCCCGTCGTGGCCGTCGCCACCGGGCTCGGCGCGGCGGCGACGGCCATCATCGGCTACCTGCAGTCCGAGCGGGTGCTGCGGCCGGTCGCCGTGGCGGCCCTGCGCAGCGGCGTCCCCGAGAACGTCCAGGCGCCGGGCGTCATCCTGCGGCAGATCCTGACCTGGATGCTGTCGACCGCCGTCCCGGTGCTGGCCATCGTGCTGGCGGTGATGGCGGACAAGGCGTCCCTGCTGCACGCCACCCCCGAGAAGCTGTTCACGCCGATCCTCCTGCTGGCGCTGGCGGCGCTGGGCATCGGCTTCGTCAGCACCCTGCTGGTCGCCATGTCCATCGCCGACCCGCTGCGCCAGCTGCGGTGGGCGCTGTCGGAGGTGCAGCGCGGAAACTACAACGCGCACATGCAGATCTACGACGCCAGCGAACTCGGCCTGCTGCAGGCCGGCTTCAACGACATGGTGCGCGACCTGTCCGAGCGGCAGCGGCTGCGCGACCTGTTCGGCCGCTATGTCGGCGAAGACGTGGCCCGCCGGGCGCTGGAGCGCGGCACCGAGCTGGGCGGCCAGGAGCGCCACGTGGCGGTCCTGTTCGTCGACCTGGTCGGCTCCACCAAGCTCGCCGCGACCCGACCGCCCGCCGAGGTGGTCCACCTGCTCAACGAGTTCTTCCGGGTGGTGGTCGAAACCGTCGGTCGGCACGGCGGTTTCGTCAACAAGTTCCAGGGCGACGCCGCGCTGGCCATCTTCGGGGCGCCGATCGAGCATCCCGACGCGTCCGGTGGCGCGCTGGCCGCGGCCCGCGAGCTGCACGACGAGCTCCTCCCGGTGATCGGTTCGGCGGAATTCGGGATCGGGGTGTCGGCGGGCAGGGCGATCGCCGGGCACATCGGCGCGCAGGCCCGCTTCGAGTACACGGTGATCGGCGACCCGGTCAACGAGGCCGCCCGGCTGACCGAGCTGGCCAAGCTGGAGTCCGGCCACGTGCTGGCGTCGGCGATCGCGGTCAGCGGCGCGCTCGACGCCGAGGCCTTGTGCTGGGACGTCGGCGAGGTGGTCGAGCTGCGCGGCCGCACCGCCCCCACCCAGCTGGCCCGGCCGGTGAAGCTCGCCGGATCCACGGACTCCCAGCCCGTGCGGTCCGCCGAGGAGCTGCACAGCGAGTCGATCGGCCCCGGCTACTAGGGCCTAGGTGCGCTTGGCGGCCTTCTTGGCCGGCGCTTTCTTGCGGGCGGCCTTCTTCGCGGGCCGCTTCACCGGACCGCGCGCCCGCCGGTCGGCCAGCAGTTCGGCGGCGCGCTCGTCGGTGATCGACAGGACGTCGTCGCCCTTGCGCAGGCTCGCGTTGGTCTCGCCGTCGGTGACGTAGGGCCCGAACCGGCCGTCCTTGATCACCATCGGCTTGCCGGTCGCCGGGTCGGCGCCCAGCTCCCGCAACGGCGGCGCGGCCGCCCCCTGCCTACCGCGGCGTTTGGGCTCGGCGTAGATCTTCAGCGCCTCGTCCAGCGTGATCTCGAAGATCTGCTCCTCGGTCGCCAGAGAACGAGAATCGGTGCCGCGCTTCAGGTATGGGCCGTAGCGACCGTTCTGCGCGGTGATCTCCTCACCGGTCTGCGGGTCGACTCCGACCACCCGGGGCAGCGACAGCAGCTTCAGCGCGTCCTCGAGCGTGACGCTCTGCAGGTCCATGCTGCGCAATAGCGAGCCGGTGCGGGGCTTGGGCCCGGTGGGCTTCTTCCCCTTCTTCGCCGGGGCGCCACCCTCCTCGTCGGGCGGCGGCGGCAGTACCTCGGTCACGTACGGCCCGTACCGGCCGTCCTTGGCGACGATCTCGTGACCCGTTTCCGGGTCGACGCCCAACGTGCGCCCCTCTTGCGGCGTGGCGAACAGCTGCTCGGCCACCTCCAGCGTCAGCTCGTCGGGCGTCAGCGAGTCGTTGAGGTTGGCCCGCTGCGGCGTCGGTTCACCGTCGTCGCCGGTCACCATGCGTTCCAGGTAGGGCCCGTTCTTGCCCACCCGGACGTACACGGGGCGACCCTGCTCATCGTCAAAGAGCTTGATGGAGTTGACTTCTCGGGCGTCGATCCCTTCGAGGTTGACGCCGACGAGTTTCTTGAGACCACCGGAGCGTGCCACCGAATCGGCCACGCCATGGTCACCGCCGAAGTAGAAACGGTTGAGCCAGTCGGTGCGCCGCTCCTGCCCGGAGGCGATCGCGTCGAGTTCGTCCTCCATCGCGGCGGTGAAGCCGTAATCGACGAGCCGGCCGAAATGCTGTTCCAGCAAACCGGTTACGGCGAATGCGACCCAGGAGGGCACCAGGGCGCTGCCCTTCTTGTGCACGTAGCCGCGGTCCTGGATGGTCTTGATGATCGACGAGTACGTCGACGGCCGGCCGATGCCCAGCTCCTCGAGCGCCTTCACCAGCGACGCCTCGGTGTAGCGTGCCGGCGGGTTGGTGGCGTGGCCGTCCGGGGTGAGCTCGATGGCGTCCAGCCGCTGACCCTGCGTCAGCTGCGGCAGCCGGCTCTCCGCGTCGTCGGCCTCGCCGCCGGCCAATTCGTCGACGGTCTCCACGTACGCCTTCAGAAAGCCGGCGAACGTGATGGTGCGCCCGCTGGCCGAGAACACGACCTGGCGGCCGCCGGATTCACCGTTGATCCGCAGGCTCAACGTCGTCCCGCGCGCGTCGGCCATCTGCGAGGCCACGGTGCGCTGCCAGATCAGCTCGTAGAGCCGAAATTCGTCGCCGTCGAGCTCGCGGCGCACCGCGTCCGGGGTGGCGAACGCCTCGCCGGCGGGCCGGATGGCCTCGTGCGCCTCCTGGGCGTTCTTCACCTTGCGGGTGTACTGCCGCGGCGACGGCGAGACGTATTCCTCGCCGTAGAGCTGACGCGCCTGGGTGCGCGCGGCGTTGATCGCCGACTGCGACAGCGTGGTCGAGTCGGTACGCATATAGGTGATGTAGCCGTTCTCGTAGAGCCGCTGGGCGATGCTCATGGTGCGCTCCGACGAGAACCGCAGCTTGCGGCCCGCCTCCTGCTGCAGCGTCGACGTCATGAACGGCGCGTAGGGCCGCCGGGTGTACGGCTTCTCCTCCACCGAGGCGACCGCCAGTTGGGCGCCGCGCAGCCCGGCGGCCAGCTCGGTCGCCTGGGTCTCGTTAAGAACGGTGACCTCGTCGGCCTTGCGCAGCTGGCCCAGCGAGTCGAAATCGCGGCCGGTGGCCACGCGCAGGCCGTCAACGCCTGCCAGCCGGGCGGAGAAGGTGGGCGGTGACGCCTGCGGGTCGGACACGCTGGCGTCCAGCTGGGCCACGATGTCCCAGTAGGAGGCGCTGCGGAACGCCATCCGGTCGCGTTCCCGCTGCACGATGATGCGGGTGGCCACCGACTGGACCCGGCCCGCCGACAGCTTCGGCGCCACCTTCTTCCACAGCACCGGGCTGACCTCGTAGCCGTAGAGCCGGTCCAGGATGCGGCGGGTTTCCTGCGCATCGACCAGGTCGATGTCCAGGTCACGGGGGTTTTCGGCGGCCTCGAGGATGGCCGGCTCGGTGATCTCGTGGAACACCATCCGCTTGACCGGGATGTTCGGCTTCAGGGTTTCCAGCAGGTGCCAGGCGATCGCCTCGCCCTCGCGGTCACCGTCCGTGGCCAGATAGAGCTCGTCGACGCCCTTGAGCAGGCCCTTCAGCTCGCTGACGGTGCTCTTCTTCTCCGGGCTGATGATGTAGAGCGGTTCGAAGTCGTGGTCGACGTTGACTCCGAGCCTCGCCCAGGGCTCCGACTTGTATTTCGCCGGCACGTCGGCCGCGGCGCGGGGCAGGTCGCGGATGTGGCCGCGGGAGGATTCCACTATGTAGTTGGAGCCCAGGTAGCCGGCCAGTTTGCGCGCCTTGGTCGGCGACTCGACAATGACGAGTCGCCTACGGCTCCCAGCCCGGCCGCTCTCGCGGTCCTTGAGATTCGGGTCGGCCAACTACGCTTACGCTCCATCCTTGATCTCGGCCCCCCTGCGAGGCCGCCCCGCAGAAGAATGACAGGCCAGCGCCAGAAATTCCGGGGAAATTCAGATACGCCAGCGTTCCTTCGCCTTCGGGCACCTGACAATTTCCCACCCTTGGGCGCGACTGCGCAAACCGACTGCCCGCAGGACAAATCTTTTTCCGCGGTTATACCCGCGGCCACACCGCTGACGCGTCAACGCCGTCTGGGGCTTCGCCCACGTTCTCTACCAGGCGTGATAGCCGACGACGGCCGCTGATCCGCAGCGCCGGGCGGCCGCCGCGGGTGCCAATCAATGTCGGCGCGATTCCGACCCGCATCAAAGCCGACGCAAGCGGGGAATGGGTATCGGGCGCGTGGGGATCGAGACCCAGAAGGTAATGGTCGCCCTCCGGATGACCGGCCGCCAGCGTCCAGGCCCGCAATTCACGCGGTCCGGGCAGCCAGCGCGGCGGCACCGTCTTGACCGCCCCGCGCGTCCATTCGGCCGCCAGGCTCACCAAGGCCGGGGTCACCGCCGTACGCACCAACGGCGTGTCCTCGTCGGTCCGGCAGATCTCGGGTTCCAGCCCCGCCTCGCGGATCATCTCGGCCAACGCGGCGGCGCGCCAGGCCTGATCCACCACCACGGAAAGGCGCGCACCCTGCCCCTCCGGCCCGCCGACCAAGACGATCTGACCGGAAGCCGCCAGCACCCCGGAGAGATCGGCGACCGCGGGGGGCACCGACTCCGCTGTGAAGAAGGAAAGCTGGCTCACGCCACCGACAGTAGGCCAGGTCCGCCATCCGCGTCTTGAGGCAACCGGCGCGGCGTCGCAAACCGGCCGCAATACGAAAACCCCCCGGCGGGCCCGCTACGCGGGACTGCACGGGGGGTTCGTGGAGATTCGGCTCGTCCTTTAGACGGAGCGGACTCCGGTGGCCTGGGGGCCCTTAGGGCTGTGGCCGATTTCGAACTCGACCTTCTGGTTTTCTTCGAGGGTGCGGAAGCCCGAACCCTGGATCTCCGTGTAGTGGACAAACACGTCGGCGGAGCCGTCTTCGGGGGCGATGAACCCGAAGCCCTTCTCCGCGTTGAACCACTTCACAGTTCCCTGTGGCATCTCTCGATCTTTCCTTTTCTTCTGGGTGCGGGGCATCGCCTTTCGATGCCCCGGGCCTGGTACGACCGCCATACCTCGCTCAGTCGCCGGAACTTCACCCGACCGATTAACCTCGCAGGAACCGCGGCCGCAACGATAGATCCTGCGAAAGTTTGACACGAACACAGAAGCTGCGACCGCAAATAGTCAACCATGTTCATCGCTTCGGCGACAGACTTGCGCCTTGGACGCGAGCTCAGCCGGGTCCAAGGAGGGTGCTGATGGCGAGTTTCGGCAGCGAGTTGCTCGCCGCCGCGCTCGCCGGTACCGCCGCCGACGAGCATCCGTTGCGGCACGTCGCCGAGCTGCCGCCGCGCGGCGGCCGCCCGCACCGCTGGCCGACATGGGCCGAGCCCGACGTGGTGCGCGCCTTCACCGACCGCGGCGTCATTTTGCCCTGGTCACACCAGTCGGCGGTCGCGGAATTGGCTCACTCCGGCCGCCACGTGGTGGTGAGCACCGGCACCGCGTCGGGCAAGTCGCTGGCCTACCAACTTCCCGTCCTCAACGCGCTGGCCACCGATCCGCGCGCCCGGGTGCTGTACCTGTCGCCGACGAAGGCGCTGGGGCATGACCAATTGCGGGCCGCCCACACGCTGGCGGGCGCCGTCCCGCGGTGCCATGACGTCGCGCCCACCGCCTACGACGGCGACAGCCCGCCGGAAGTCCGGCGCTTCGCGCGCGAGCGCTCCCGATGGTTGTTTTCCAATCCGGACATGATCCATGTGTCGATCCTGCGCAACCATGCCCGCTGGGCGGTGCTGCTGCGGGGCCTGCGATTCGTGATCGTTGACGAATGTCATTACTACCGTGGTGTTTTCGGCTCCAACGTGGCGATGGTGCTGCGCCGGTTGCTGCGACTGTGCGCGCGGTACTCCTCGGCGCCCACGGTGATCTTCGCGAGCGCCACGACGGACGCGCCGGGAGCGACGGCCGCCGAACTCATCGGGTATCCGGTCGAGGAGGTCGTCGAGGACGGCTCGCCGCAGGGCGCGCGGACGGTGGCCTTGTGGGAACCGGCGCTGCGGCCCGATCTGCTGGGCGAGAACGGGGCACCGGTGCGCCGCTCCGCCGGCGCGGAGGCGGCGCGGGTGATGGCCGACCTGATCGCCGAGGGGGCGCAGACGCTGACGTTCGTGCGCTCGCGCCGCGCCGCGGAGCTGACCGCGCTGGGCACCCAGGCGCGGCTGGACGACATCGCCCCGGAGCTCTCCGGCAAGGTGGCCTCCTATCGCGCCGGCTACCTCGCCGAAGACCGCACCGCGCTGGAACGTGCCCTGGCCGAGGGTCGGCTGCGCGGGCTGGCCACCACGAACGCCCTGGAGCTTGGTGTCGACATCGCCGGACTGGACGCGGTGGTGCTCGCCGGGTTCCCCGGGACCGTCGCCTCGTTCTGGCAGCAGGCCGGCCGGTCGGGCCGGCGCGGGCAGGGCGCGCTGGTGGTGTTGATCGCCCGCGACGACCCGCTCGACACCTACCTGGTCCACAACCCCACCGCGCTGCTGGGCAAGCCCGTCGAACGGGTGGTGATCGATCCCGCCAACCCCTACATCTTGGGACCCCAACTGCTCTGCGCCGCAACCGAAATGCCGCTCGAGGAGGCGGAAGTGCGTGACTTCGGCGCCATCGAGGTGGCCGAGGGCCTGCTCGACGACGGCCTGCTGCGTCGCCGCAACGGCAAGTACTTTCCCGCGGCCGGCCTAGAACCGCATGGCGCCGTGGACATCCGGGGTTCGGCGGGCGGCCAGATCGTGATCGTGGAGGCCGACACCGGGCGGTTGCTGGGCAGCACGGGCGTCGGTCAGGCCCCGGCGTCGGTCCACCCGGGTGCCGTCTACCTGCATCAGGGGGAGAGCTACGTCGTCGACTCACTGGACTTCGACGACGCGATCGCCTTCGTCCACGCCGAGGACCCCGGTTACGCCACGTTCGCCCGCGAAATCACCGACATCGCCGTCACCGGCACCGGAGAACGCGCGCAGTACGGTCCCGTCACACTGGGTCTGGTGCCGGTCACCGTCACCCACCAGGTGGTGGGCTACCTGCGCCGCCGGCTCTCCGGCGAGGTGATCGACTTCATCGAGCTGGACATGCCGGAGCAGACGCTGGCGACCACGGCGGTGATGTACACCATCACCGAAGAAGCGTTGCTGCGCAAGGGTATTGACGTACCGAGGATCCCCGGATCGTTGCATGCCGCCGAGCACGCCGCGATCGGCCTGCTGCCGCTGGTGGCCAGCTGCGACCGCGGCGACATCGGCGGCTTGTCGACCGCGGTGGGACCGGATCCGGCCGGCCTGCCCAGCGTCTTCGTGTACGACGGCTATCCGGGCGGCGCCGGGTTCGCCGAGCGCGGTTATCGCAAGGTGGGCACGTGGCTGGGTGCGACAGCCGCCGCCATCGAGGCATGCGACTGCCCCCGGGGATGTCCGTCCTGCGTGCAGTCCCCCAAGTGCGGCAACGGCAACGACCCGCTCGACAAGGCGGGCGCGGTGCGGGTGCTGGAACTCGTCTTGGCGCAGTTGCCGCGCGCCGAGCAACCCGGCGGATGACGACCGACCCCTCGACGGTCGACCCCGCGGATCTGCTCTGTGACACCCGTCCCGAGCGCGCATTTCCTGCTGCTTGAAGAAACGGGCGCGTGCTGTCGCACGGTCGGACGAACGCTCACCGGTGAGCGGTTGGCGGCCGGCTGCGCGGGCGCAGCAGCAAACTATCAAAGGCCGCGGCGGCATGGCAACTTCATCGGCATCGGCGTTGCGGCCCGAAGGCGTTGGCGCAGAGAACGATAGCGTTTTCTGCGGCCGATTCGAATCCTGCCGACAGGCCCGAGGTCCCGAGGAGTCGGGCCCCCGCCGTAAAATCTCACCGCATGGGCCACGACTGGTTGCTCGTGGAGACGCTGGGGGGTGAACCCACCGTGGTGGCGCAGGGGCGCCAACTCAAGAACCTCGTGCCCATCACCACGTTCTTGCGCCGCAGTCCCTATCTGTCCGCGGTCCGGACCGCGATCGCCGAGACGGTGCAGACCGGACAGAGCCTGACCAGCATCACGCCCAAGCGCGACCGCGTGATTCGCACCGAACCGGTGGTGATGTCCGACGGCTATATCCACGGGGTGCACGTGTGGACCGGGCCCGCCGACGTCGAACCGCCGGAGCGGCCGATTCCGGGGCCGCTCAAGTGGGATCTGACCCAGGGCGTCGCCACCGACACCAGGGAGTCGCTGGTGAACAGCGGAAAGAATCCGGAGGTCGAGGTCACGTTCGGCCGGGCCTTCGCAGAAGATCTCCCATCCCGGGACCTCAATCCCAACGAGACCAAGGTCCTCGCCATGGCCGTCAAGGCCAAGCCCGACCAAACCATCTGCAGCACTTGGGATCTCACTGACTGGCAGGGCAACCCCATGCGGATCGGCTTCGTCGCGCGGACCGGATTGGAAGACGGACCCGACGGCCGCGACCATCTGGTCGCGCGGGCGATCAACTGGCGCGCAGAACTCAAGGGCCCGGCGGTGTCGACCGACGATCTGGCGCAACGGATCCTGAGCGGACTGGCCCAGGCCGGCGTGCACCGGGCACTGATCGACCTGAAGAATTGGGCGTTGCTGAAGTGGCTGGACGAGCCCTGCACCTTCTACGACTGGCGGGGCAGTGAGACGGGCAAGCCGAAGGTGCATCCGGACGATCAGCACTTGGTGGCGTCGATGACGGAGGAATTCGCCCACGGCGCCACGAGTCGGGTGTTGCGCATGCCCGGCAATCACGACGACTGGGTGCCGGTGCACGTCACGGTCAACCGGGTGGAGCTCGAACCGGATACCTACGCCGGCCTGGTGTCGCTGCGGTTGCCCTCCGATGAGGAACTCGCCGCCGCGGGGCTCTCGGACGGCCCCGAGCCGACCGGCTAACCGACCACGGGCAGCAGGCGTTGAGCGGCCAGCGAGAGGCGCTGGCCGGCGAGTTGCGGCCAGGCCTGCACCGCGCAGAACGGCGCGCACTGGTCCTGCGACGAACGAGTGCCGACGTGCACGCAGCACTGCACCAGCCGCTCTTCGATCATCGTCGACATGTCCATGAACGGTTTGACCGTGATGCGCACGACTCGCTCGCCCAGCATCCGCCGCAGTTGGCGCCGCCGGCCGGGCAGCGCGGCGGACGCCACCGTCAGCAACGTCGCCATGCCGAGATCGCAGTTCTCGCAGATCATGCGCCACACGTCCGACATCTGCGGGTGTGACAGCGAGGACTGCTCCGACAGCAAGCCCATCAGCGATTCCCGCACCGCCAGGCGCAACTCGCGGGGGATGTCGGAGTCGGCGATCCGGTTGGCGACCAACCCGAGCTTGTCTTTGAGGTTGTCGTGGCCGATCAGGGCGACCAGCGAACGCCATTGCCCGCTGTCGTCACGGAGCGCGTACCCGACCGAACAGCAATGCGGGTGCGAGCAGGGCAGCGCGGTCAGGTCCCGCCAGGTGATCAGGTCGCCGGTCTGCGGGCCCAACCGCCTCAGCACACCGGTATGGGTGAGGCGCCTGTCCGGGTCGATGAGATCGGAACGCCCGGACGCGAATTGCGGCTGGATGCAGACGCCTCCGACGTACGGCGTGTCCAGCGCGAGCCTGACGACGCCGCCGATCTCGTCGTCGTTCACGCCGAGCGCCGCCGTCATCACCAGGGTGGTGAAGATTTGACGCTCGGAAAGTCGCCGCAGCGCCGCGTGCTTGACCCGCGACAGGTCACCGCCGCGGTGGTGGCGGTGCGCGGCCGGCGATATCCCGTCGTATTGCAGGTACACCTCGGCGCGTTCGCGGTACTCGGTGAGCAGGTCGAGGAGCTCGTCATCCTGCGCTATCCGCAAACCATTGGTGTTCAACAGGATTCGCGTGATGGGTCGCGAACTCAGCTCGGCGAGCAGCTCGGGCAGCTGCGGATGCAGGCTTGGTTCGCCGCCGCTGAGCATCACCACGTCGAGGCGCCCGTTCTCGCGTGCCAGGCGCTGGTCGACGTTGGCCAGCACGTCGCCGACCGCGACGACGTCGCGAAGGTCTGGCGACGAGTCGGCGAAGCAGGTCGGGCAGCGCAGGTTGCAGGTCGCGGCGACATCCTCGAGCAGGATGCAGGTGTGTTGGGTCTGCATCTGTGGCAAGCCGCGCAGATAGGCCGACGGGATCGGGTCGAAGTTACCCGGGCTGTCGGGGACATGGGCCTTGGTGGGCGCGGTCCACTCCTCGAGGTAGGCAAGGATTTCGGGGTCTTCGTCGTACAGCGTCCGAACGAGTCCATGCCGGGGACAGCCTCGTTCGAGCCAGACCTGGCCGTCGCCGCGCACGGCGAGCCAGCCACTGAGCCGCGCCACGTCACTCAACGGGCGATCGGGTTGTTCGGCGTGACATCGCGGGCAAAAAGCGTTGACGTAGCGGTGGATTCGGTCACCGCGCAGTTCCATGCCGTTCATCGGGTGATGTGGTAGAGCATCGGGTTCAATCCGGTGCAGATGCCGACGGTGAAGATGGAGGTGAGCGCCCAGCCGATCATCAGTCCCATGCCGATCCCCCTCGCCCACGCGCTGCCCTTGACGAACAGCAGCGCGCCCCCGCCGCCGAAGGCGATCAGCCCGAGCATGACGGCCCCCGTCGCGAACGCGGCCTTCGGCGCGATCGCGTTGGCGAGCCCGAACAACACCAGCGGGCCGAGGATCGCGTTGATCCCGGCATAGAGGGCCATCCCGGCGATGGCCGCGCCGAAGACCTCGCCGCCGCTCGGCTTGCGCTGCGGCGGTTGCGGTTGCCAGGCCGGGTAGGGCTGGTATGGATAGCCGGGCGGGGGCCGTCATGCTCGGGCTGATCGCCTTCGGCGGCGGGGGCGCGCTGCTGTTCGTCAAGGGC
>NZ_LZJA01000233.1:0-10051 GCF_001666785.1 Mycobacterium sp. E3305
GTTCGACCGCGCGCTGTGGGGCAAGCTCGTCGACGCCGGCATCCTGACCAGCGCCTCGGCCACCTCGGTGGGCGGCGACGGATTCGGGGTGCTCGAGCAGGTCGCGATCTTGGTGGCGCTGGGTCACCAGTTGGCGGCCGTGCCATACCTGGAGTCGGTGATGCTCGGCGCCGGCGCGTTGGCTCGGTTCGGCACCGAAGAGCTGCAACAGGATTGGGGTGCTCCCGCGGTCGGCGGGGAGAAGATCCTCACCGCCGCGCTCCTGGGCGAGATGGGTGAGGGCCCGGTGCAGGCCAGCCGCGCCGGTGACGGCTACCGCCTCACCGGCACCCGCACCCAGGTCGGCTTCGGACCGGTGGCCGACGCGTTTCTCGTTCCGGCCGAGACCGATTCCGGCACCGCCGTTTTCCTGGTCGCCGCCGGCGATCCCGGGGTTTCGGTGACCGCATTGGAGACCACCGGCCTGGGCAGCGTCGGACACCTGGCGCTGGACGGCGCGGACGTGGCCGGTGCCCGGATGGTCGGCGGCGCCGAGGTTGTCGTCTGGCTCGACACGCTCGCGGCGCTGGGGCGCAGCGCCTTCCAGCTGGGCGTGCTCGAACGCGGACTGCAGCTCACCGCCGAATACGCCAGGGAGCGGGAACAATTCGATCGCCCGATCGGCAGCTTCCAAGCGGTGTCGCAGCGGCTGGCCGACGGCTATATCGACATCAAGGGCTTGCGGCTCACCCTCACCCAGGCGGCCTGGCGGGTCTCGGAGGACGTTCCCGCCGAGATCGACGTGGCCAGCGCCGCGTTCTGGGCCGCCGACGCCGGGCACCGGGTGGCGCACACCATCGTGCACGTGCACGGCGGCGTCGGCGTGGACACCGATCACCCGGTGCACCGCTACTTCCTGGCCGCCAAGGAGGCCGAATTCGCGCTGGGTGGTGCCACCGGTCAGCTGCGCCGGATCGGCCGCGAGCTGGCGGAAACCCCTGCCTGAATTCGTGCTTCCCCCCGATCCGACGGTCACCAAACTGCTGGCGCCGCTGGCAGAAATCGATGACCGGGGCATCTACTTCGAAGACACGTACACCACCTGGCGGGATCACCTGCGCCACGGCGCCGCCATCGCGGCGGCGCTGCGGGACCGCCTCGACCCGGCGAAGCCGCCACACATCGGCGTGCTGTTCGAGAACACCCCGTTCTTCTCGGCGATGCTGACGGCGGCCGGCATGTCCGGGATCGTGCCGGTGGGGCTCAACCCGGTGCGCCGCGGCGACGCGCTGGCCCGCGACATCGCCCATGCCGACTGCCAGGTGGTGCTGGCCGACTCGGCTTCGGCAGCCGCGCTGGGCGACATCGACCACGTGAACGTGGACTCCGCCGAGTGGGCCGACGAGGTGGCCGCACATCGCGATGCCGAATCGCACTTCCAATCCGCAACGGCCGCAGACCTGTTCATGCTGATTTTCACATCGGGCACCAGCGGCGAACCCAAGGCGGTGAAGTGCAGCCACGGAAAGGTGGCGATCGCGGGCATCACGATGACCCAGCGCTTCGACCTCGGCCGCGACGACGTCTGTTATGTGTCGATGCCGCTCTTCCATTCCAACGCGGTGCTGGTCGGCTGGTCCGTCGCGGTCGCGTGCCAGGGCTCACTTGCGTTGCGGCGCAAGTTCTCCGCCTCCAACTTCCTGGTCGACGTCCGCCGTTTCGGCGCCACCTATGCCAACTACGTCGGCAAGCCCCTGTCCTATGTACTGGCCACGCCCGAGCGGCCCGACGATGCGGACAATCCGCTGCGAGCGGTGTACGGGAACGAGGGCGTGCCCCGCGATGTCGAACGCTTCGCACGCCGGTTCGGGTGCGTCGTGCAGGACGGATTCGGTTCCACCGAAGGCGGTGTGGCGATCGCGCGCA
This sequence comes from Mycobacterium sp. E3305, assembly GCF_001666785.1. NCBI lineage: Bacteria > Bacillati > Actinomycetota > Actinomycetes > Mycobacteriales > Mycobacteriaceae > Mycobacterium > Mycobacterium sp. E3305. Next base: position 1,906 of record NZ_LZJA01000233.1, read on the forward strand.
CCCCGGACACCCCGGATGGTGCGTTGGGCCCGCTTCCCGCGGGCGTCGACATCGTCGACCCCGATACCGGTGAACCCTGCCCCGTGGGCGTGGTCGGCGAGCTGGTCAACACGGCCGGCGCGGGCCGCTTCGAGGGTTACTACAACGACGAGGCCGCCGAGGCCGAGCGGATGGCGGGCGGGGTCTACCACAGCGGCGACCTCGCCTACCGCGACGACGCCGGCTACGCATACTTCGCGGGGCGGCTGGGTGACTGGATGCGCGTCGACGGTGAGAACCTCGGCGCCGCTCCGATCGAGCGGGTGCTGCTGCGGCATCCCGACGTGACCGAGGTGGCCGTGTACGCGGTGCCCGACCCGGTGGTCGGGGACCAGGTGATGGCCGCGCTGGTGATGGCCAACGGGACCGAGTTCGACGCCGACAAGTTCCGCGCCTTCCTGGCGGAGCAGCCCGACTTGGGACCCAAGCAATGGCCGTCCTACGTGCGGGTCAGCGCGGAATTGCCGCGCACGGTGACCTTCAAGGTGCTCAAGCGCCAGTTGGCGGCGCAGGGCGTCGACTGCGACGATCCGGTGGTGCGGATCCAGCCGCAAACGGGAAGGGGAACGTCGGCAGATGCCTAAAATTCGTGAGTTGATCGCCGGGTCGGCCCTCCTCGCGTCGCTCGGCGGCGCGGCGCTAGGTTTCGGCGCCGGGTGCGCCGCCGCCGACCCGGTGCCACCGCCCCCGCCCCTGCCTCCGCCACCCCCTCTGGTTTACGCGCCGCAGACGCCGGAACGGGCCCCGTGGGAACCGCCGCCGCAGGAACCGGGACTCCCGCTGCCGCCGCTGCCGCCTGGCTAGCGACGCGCCGTCCGCCGTGGCGCGCTGTGCGATGGGTACGTCGACGATAATGCTTGACTGCACGGAGACGCCGGGATCGAAGGAGACGCGATGGTTGGTCCGATCAGCGCATGACTTCGCGACCCTTGGAGACCGCGCTCGAAGCGAGCTTTGATCAGCTGTCGGCCGCGGTGCCGGCGGAGGTCGGCATAGCTATCGCCCGGCCGGACCGCACGTATTCGCTGGGCCGGTGGTGGTCGGGTGTCGCGTGGTCGACGATCAAGGTGCCGTTGGCGATCGCCGCGCTGCGCAGCGATTGGTTGCGGGCGAAGGACCTGGCCGTCAAGGCCATCACCGAGTCCGACAATCACGCATCGGAGCAACTGTGGTCCGGTTTGGGCGATCCGGCGGAAGCGGCGCGCCGGGTGCAGGTCGTGATCGCCGAGGGCGGTGACACCGCCACGGTCGTGGAATCGCGCCGGCTCCGGCGTGGCTATACCGCGTTCGGCCAGACGCAGTGGACTTTGCAGCGGCAAGCCCGGTTCGCCGCCGAGCTGCCGTCGATCCCCGGTTCGTCCGACGTCATCGACCTGATGCAGCGCCTCAGCAGTGGCCATCGCTGGGGCCTGGCCGCCAAAGGCTTTGCGGCCAAAGGCGGTTGGGGGCCGGGGATGCACGGCGACTACCTGGTGCGGCAGTTCGGGATCGTGCCCACGCCGACGGGACACTGGGGTATGGCCCTGGCCGCCAGGGTCCACGACGGGGTGTTGGAGACGGGCGTCGATGTCCTCAACACGATGTCGGAGTGGGTCCTCGGCCGACTTCCGGGGCTAGCCCGTTATTGACGGCACCACGGCGTCGATCAGGTGCGGCCCGGATTCGCTCATCGCGTTCCGCAGCGCGTCGGCGAGTTCCTCGGCGGTGCTGACGCGGCGCGCGGGCACCCCCATTCCCTCGCTGATCATGACGAAATCCATTGTCGGCCTTGACAGGTCGAGCAGGTCGAGCGCCTTGGGCCCGGGGGCCGATCCGGCCCCCACCCGCGCCAGCTCGATCCGCAGGATGTCATAGGCGCTGTTGTCGTAGATCACGGTGGTCACGTCGAGGTTTTCGCGCGCCTGAGTCCACAACCCGGAGATCGTGTACATCGCGGAGCCGTCGGATTCCAGGCAGAACACCGGCCGATCGGGGGCGGCGACGGCGGCGCCGACGGCGGCCGGGATGCCGTACCCGATCGCGCCGCCGGTCAACGTCAGCCAATCGTGGGCCGGCGCCCCCGCGGTGGCCTGGGCGAGCAGCACGCCGGAGGTGTTCGACTCGTCGACGACGATCGCTCCCTCCGGCAGCAGCGCCCCGATCACGTCGGCCGCCGACGCGGACGTCAGGGCACCCGTCGGCAGCTGAGGCCGCGCCGCAACGGCAACGGGCGCAACGGTTCCGGGCGCCAGCTCGTCGGCCACCGCGGCGAGCGCCTCGGCGGCACCGCTGTGTCCGGCGAGCAGGTGAACCTCGCAGCCGGCCGGGACGAGGTCACTGGGCATGCCCGGGTAGGCGAAGAAGGACACCGGCGACTTGGCACCGGCTAGCACCAGATGCTTGGCGCCGTCCAGCTGGGCGGTGGCGGCCTCGGCGAAATAGGCCAGCCGCTCGACGGCGGGAACGCCCGCGCCGCGCTCCAGCCGCGCCGGGAACGTCTCGCACAACACCCGCGCGCCGGTCGCCTGCGCGATGCGCGCGGCGGCGGCAAGGCCCGGTCCGCGGGTGGCGTCGCCGCCGATCATCACCACCGTGGGTTCCCCCGAGCGCAGCACCTCGATCACCTCGAACGCCAACCGCGGTTCGGCCCCCGCCGGCTCCGCAGGAGTCGTCCCGGCCGGTTGCGCCCCGTCCGACCATGACGCGTCGGCGGGCAGGATCAGCGTCGAGATCAGCGAGCCCGCCCGGCTCGCGGCGATCGCCTCCGCCGCATCGGACGCGACGTCCGCGGCGCGTTCGGTGCGACGTACCCACCCGGAGACGGTTCCGGCGAGCGCGTCGATGTCGGATTCCAGTGGGGCGTCGTACTTTTTGTGGTACGTGGCGTGGTCGCCGACGACCACGACCATCGGCACCTGAGCGCGCCGGGCGTTGTGCAGGTTGGCCAGGCCGTTACCCAGGCCGGGGCCCAGGTGCAGCAGCACGGCCGCCGGCCGGCCGGCGATGCGGGCGTAGCCGTCGGCCGCCCCGGTGGCGACGCCCTCGAACAGCGCCAGCACGCCGCGCATTTGCGGGACGGTGTCCAGCGCGGCGACGAAGTGCATCTCCGAGGTGCCCGGGTTGGCGAAGCACACGTCGACGCCGCCGTCGACCAGAGTGTTGATCAGGGCCTGGGCACCGTTCACGTGTCTGCCTCCAGTTTGAAAACGCGCTCGGCGTTGCCGTGCAAGAACTCTCGGCGGCCCTCGTCGGCCAGGTCGAGTTCGGCCAGCCCGGCCAGGGCGTGCGCGTGGGTCATCATCGGGTAGTTACTGCCGAACAGGACTTTGCTTTGTCCGGTACCGGTTTTCATGAACCGGATCAGCTCGTCCGGAAGCCGCTTGATCGTGTACGCCGAGGTGTCGATGTAGACGTTCTCGTGTTTGCGGGCGACCGCGACCATCTCCTCGGTCCACGGATAGCCGACGTGCCCGCACACGATCACCAGCTCGGGGAAGTCGAGGGCGACCTGGTCGATGTAGGGAATCGGGCGGCCCGTCTCCGAGGGCCGTAGCGGACCGGTGTGGCCCACCTGGGTGCAGAACGGTACCCCCAGCTCCACGCATTCGGCGAACAGCGGGTAGTACCGGCGGTCGGTGGGCGGTGCGTTCCACAACCACGGCACCACCCGCAGGCCCAGGAATCCGTCCCTAACGCGGCGGCGCAGTTCGCGGACCGCTTCCATCGGGCGGTCGAGATCGACCGCGGCCAGCCCGCCAAACCGATTCGGGTGCATGCTGACCCACTCGGCGACCTCGTCGTTGGAGATCAGGTCCTGGCCGCCGGGGCCGCGCCACGCGCTGAGCAATCCGAAGCGCACGCCGGCGGCGTCCATAGTCGCGATGCTCGCCTCGATCGGGACGTCGGCGTCGGGGATGGCGTCGCCGGTCCACCGCCGCAGGGATGCCAGCATGTCGCTGCGCAGGAACCGCGCAGTGGGGTGCTGCATCCACACATCGACCGTCATCGCGATCAACAGTAGACGCCGGCGCTACAGGGCCAGCGCGGCGCGGGCGCAAGCGTGCGTCCGCTGAGCGTGCCCGCCGCCGAACAGCACGACGTGCGCCAAAAGCGGGAAAAGCTGGTGTAGCCCGATGCGGTTGCGCCAGCCGGCCCGCAGGGGCCGCGCCCGCTCGTAGCCGTCGACGATGGTGTCGTAGTGCGGGCAGCCGAACAGCGCGAGCATCGCCAGGTCGCTCTCGCGGTGGCCGGCGTGCGCGGCCGGGTCGATCAGCACCACCCCGTCGGGCGTCCACATCACGTTGCCGCCCCACAGGTCGCCATGCAACCGGGCGGGCCGGTCATCGTCGTCGAAATCGCCGGCGCGGCACCGCCTGACGACGGAGTCGATCGCGTCGCGGGTGGCGGCGTCGAGCCGCGCCGCCGCCAGGTCGGCCATCGGCGCCAGCCGCTCCTCGGCGTAGAACTCGCCCCAGCGGCTGTGCCGCCGCAGCGACATCGGCAGCGGCTGGGAAAGCGGCCCGAAGAACCCGGGCCCGTCCCATCCTTCGGGCCCCGCTCCGAACGCGGGGGCGCCGGCATCATGCGTGACGGCCAACCGGCCACCGAACGCGCGCGCCGCCTCGGGCGTCGGCGTCACCGAGTCAAGCCGCCCCAGGGTCAGGCTCGTCGGATCGACGGAAACCACTTGGGCGCAGGGCACGCCGCCGTCGACGCCGGCCAGCCACCGCAGCCCGGCGGCCTCCCACCCGAAGTAGCCGCTGGGGGCGGCGGGGTGTTGCTTGACGAAGTGGGTCAAGCGGTTACGTGCGCGGCGTGCACGTCGTCGGCGGGCCGCGCCTCGGTTTGCTCCTTGGCCCAGCGGTAGTCGGGCTTGCCCGCGGGCGAACGCTTGACCTCGTCGACCAGCCAAAGGCTGCGCGGCACCTTGTATCCCGCGATCTCGGAGCGCACGAAGCGGTCCAGTTCGGCGAGCGTCGGGCGGGCGCCCGGTCGCGCCTGCACGACGGCGGCCACGTGCTGGCCGTACCGGGGGTCGGGCACGCCGACCACCAGGGCGTCGAAGACGTCGGGGTGGCCCTTGAGCGCCGCCTCGACCTCCTCGGGGTAGATCTTCTCGCCGCCGCTGTTGATCGACACCGAGCCGCGACCCAGCATGGTGACGGTGCCGTCCTCCTCGACGAGCGCCCAGTCGCCCGGGATCGCGTAGCGCACCCCGTTGATGGTCTTGAACGTCTCGGCCGTCTTCTTCTCGTCCTTGTAGTAGCCGACCGGGATGTTGCCCTTCTTGGCGATGAACCCGCGCACCCCGGAGCCCGGCTTGACCTCGTTGCCGTCCTCGTCGAGCACCACCGTGCGGTGGTCGATGGTCACGCGCGGGCCGCCACTGTGCGGGGCGTCTTTCGCCACGATGCTGGTGCCGCCGAATCCGGTCTCCGACGAGCCGATGGAGTCGGTGATGACCCGGTTGGGCAACAACTCGAGCAGGCGCTCCTTGATGCTCGGCGAGAACAACGCCGCGGTGCTGCCCAGCATGAACAGCGACGACAGGTCGTAGTCGTTTTTCCTGTCGAGCGCATCGAGCAATGGCCGGGCCATCGCGTCGCCGGTGAAGAACAGCATGTTCACCTTATGATCGTGGATCGTGCGCCAGACCTCGTCGGCGTTGAATTCCGGTGCCAGCACGGTGGTTTGGCCCGAAAAGACCGACCGCCAGGTGGCCGACTGGGTGGCACCGTGGATCATCGGCGGAACCGGATAGTTGATCATCGGGGGGTTGGCGGCCGCGGCCTTGGCCAGGTCGTATTCGTCCTTGACGAATTCGCCTGTGGCGAAGTCGGTTCCACCGAGCAGCACCCGGTAGATGTCCTCGTGACGCCACATCACGCCCTTCGGGAATCCGGTGGTGCCACCGGTGTAAAGGAGGTAGATGTCGTCGGCGCTGCGCTCGCCGAAGTCGCGCTCGGGCGAGCTGTCCGCGATCGCCGAGTGGAACTCGACGCCGCCGTAGCGCGTGTAGTCGTTGTCGCTGCCGTCCTCGACCACGAGGATGGTCTTGACGTTCGGGGTGTCCGGCAGCACGTTGGCGACCCGGTCGGAGTACTGGCGCTCGTGGACCAGGGCGACCATGTCGGAGTTGTCGAACAGGTAACGCAACTCCCCCTCGACGTAGCGGTAGTTGACGTTGACGATGATGGCGCCGGCCTTGACGATGCCGAGCATCGCGATGACGATCTCGATGCGGTTTCGGCAATACAGCCCGACCTTGTCGTCCTTCTTGATGCCCTGGTCGATCAGGTAGTGGGCGAAGCGGTTGGCCTTCTCCTCCAGCTGGGCGTAGGTGAGCTTCTCGTCGCCGCAGATCAGGGCGACACGGTCCGGCACAGCGTCGATGGCGTGCTCTGCGAGATCGGCAATATTCAGGGCCACGGCCACTAAATTAGAACGTGTTACATTTCTTGACAAGCTCGTGCCCCTCATCGACGGAAAGGCGGTAGCTGTGTCCGAGGCTCCAGCAAACGACCAAGCGGGACATGACGCGCTCGTCGAACAGCGCGGTCACACCCTGATCGTGACGTTGAACCGGCCGCACGCCCGCAACGCCCTGAGCACCGAAATGATGGAAATCATGGTGCAGGCCTGGGACCGCGTCGACAACGACCCGGACATCCGCTGCTGCATCCTGACCGGGGCCGGTGGCTACTTCTGCGCCGGCATGGACCTCAAAGCGGCAACCAAGAAACCGCCGGGTGAGTCGTTCAAGGATGGCAGCTACGACCCGTCGCGAATCGACGCTTTGCTGAAGGGTCGCCGGCTGACCAAACCGCTCATCGCGGCCGTCGAGGGCCCCGCGATCGCCGGCGGCACCGAGATCCTGCAGGGTACCGACATCCGCATCGCCGGCGAGAGTGCCAAGTTCGGCATCTCGGAGGCCAAGTGGAGCCTGTACCCGATGGGCGGGTCGGCCGTGCGCCTGGTGCGGCAGATCCCCTACACGGTCGCCTGTGACCTGCTGCTGACCGGCCGGCACATCACCGCCGGCGAGGCCAAGGAGATGGGCCTGATCGGGCATGTCGTGCCGGACGGGCAGGCGCTGTCCAAGGCGCTCGAGATCGCCGACATCATCGAGAACAACGGCCCCCTGGCCGTGCAGGCGATTCTGCGGGCGATCCGCGAGACCGAGGGCATGCACGAGAACGAGGCCTTCAAGATCGACACCCAGATCGGCATCAAGGTGTTCCTGTCCGACGACGCCAAGGAAGGCCCCCGGGCGTTCGCCGAGAAGCGCAAGCCCAACTTCCAGAACAAGTAGACCCCTCGGGCGCCCCTTCCCCGCCGAACGTGAAGCCATTGCGATCTTCCGGCCGGATTTTCGCAATGGCTTCACACTGGACGACCCGTCGGTGCCCCTCGGCATACTCCGCGGGATGGGAAAGCCATTTCTCGGTAGCGAGGCGGTCGCGTCCGGGCTGGTGACGCCGTACGCCTTACGCACCGGCAGGTTCGTGGCGATGCACCGCGACGTGTACGTGCCCCGCGATGCGGAGGTCACCGCCGTGGTGCGTGCCGAGGCGGCGTGGTTGTGGTCACGGCGGCGCGGGGTCCTCGCCGGCCGGTCGGCCGCGGCGCTACACGGCGCCAAATGGGTCGATGCCCAGGCGCCGGCCGAACTCATCTACCAGAATCGCCACGCGCCAACACATGTCCGCACCTGGGCTGACCGCATCGAAGACGACGAAAGCACGACGATCCAGGGCATGTCAGTGACGACCCCGGCGCGCACGGCATTCGACCTAGCCTGTCGCAATCCGGTCGGGACGGCCGTCGCTGCGCTCGACGCCCTGGCTCGGGCAACCCGACTAAAGGTCGCCGATGCCGAATTAATTGCGGAACGCTACAAGGGCCACCGGAACATCCGGCGGGCCAGGCGCGCGCTCGAGCTGGTGGACGCCGGTGCGCAGTCACCCCGGGAAACGTGGCTGCGACTGACGGTCATCGGCGCCGGTTACCCACGGCCGCGGACTCAGATTCCTGTCTATGGGGAATACGGCGAACTCGCAGCGGTGCTCGACATGGGTTGGGAGGACATCAATCTCGCCGTCGAGTACGAGGGCGACCATCACCGGAC
>NZ_LZJA01000234.1:0-7782 GCF_001666785.1 Mycobacterium sp. E3305
GGACCACACATTGCCGTCGGGCCCGACGACGGTCATGGCCGCGAACGTGGTCTGCAGCTGTTCGTTGAACGTGGCGCTCACGCGCTCTGGCCCCGCCGCGAGGACCGCGTTGTCGGCCGGATCGGTGGCCACCCGGGCGGCATGGGCCGACGCCTCCGGCGCGGTCATCGTCGCGATCAGCCAGAGGGCACCGACGCATGCGGCAATCGCCAACCGCCTCATGCCCGGCGGCGGATCAGTCCGAGGCAGACTCCCAGCGCGGCCACGACCAGGGCCCCGCCGCCCAACATCCGGGCGGTGTTGTCCGCGGGTTTAGGCGGAGGCCCGGACACCTGGTCGGCCGGCGTGACAGAAGACGGATGGTGGCCGTGGGATGCCGCCGGTCCGACGGCAAGTGTCAGCGTGGGCGCCGGGTGCTCCGGCTCACCACCGCCCGGCAGCGGCGGCTGGTCCCACTTGACGACCGTGCCGTCGGAATAGGTCTGCGTGGCCGGGAAACTGACGGTGTCGGTATCGGGCAGCTTCATCGAGACGCGGAACAGCGCGAACTGGTCAGCCCCGATGCCGCCTCCTGGCGCGGCCGTCCACGTCACCGAGCGCACGGCGCCCGATGCCGCGTCACGGTCCAGCCTGGCCGTCCACCCCGGGGCGGTTTCGGTGCTGGCCGCGGCCACGTCGGGCAGGGCGACGCTCAGCGCGGTGGTCAGTGCGCCCGTGTTCGATTCGTTGGGGACCTGGAAGGTGACGATCGCCATGGCGCCGCGCAGCGCGTTGTCGCTGCTGGCGTGGACGTGGGCCCACGCCGCCGGAAGCTGTGCGGCCGAGACGGCGTAGAGGGTGAGGGCGGCGGCCACCGCGACCGGGACGCGGGAGACCCGCGCTCGGATCGACATGCCGGGCCGCCGCATTCGGTTGATCAGCTCAACCCGAGCCGGGCCATCAGGTCCGCCTCGATCCCGTCGAGCTGCGCCGCGATCGCCGCGTGCGCCGCCCGGCGGCGCGTGGCCGGCATGTTCTCCGCGGCGGTGACAGCCGCCGACAGGTCGGTGAGCCGCTCGGTGATGGCCGACGCGAACTGCCGCGTTTCGGCGTCCTTGGGCTTTTTGTCCTGCACCGCCCGCAGGGACTTTTCCGCCCCGGCGATTCGGGCGGACAGCTGCGCGCCGTGGCCGGAGAACTGCCCGATCTGCGCCAGGGGGATCCCGAGTTGATCCGCGCGACGCTGATCTATCAGGGCGCGCGCCGAGACGGCGGCCCGGTAGATGACCGGTGTGAGGATGGGCGCAAGCAGCCGGGACACCGTGAGCGCCCGACGAATCCGTGTCGGCGACAAGATCTTCCCTTCGCGCGCCGCTTTGAGTTCGGCCTCGGCGACCTTGAGCGCGTTGCGGTCGCTGTCCCGCTGGGCCTTGATCTGCGCCCTGAGGGCTCGGGCCTCCGCCCGGTGGGCGGCCTTGTACCGGCGAGTCTCGTTCTTGGCGGCGAGCTTGGCCTCCAGCTTCGCGCGGGCCTTGATCGCACGGGCTTCGGCGCGACGCGTCGCGCGACTCTTTCGCTTGCGGAACAGGCCCATACCCGGCCGCCTCCCCGGTATCTCGTGGACTATCGCTCTCGGGCGTGCGCGATCCCGTGAGCCAACCCTAATCGGAATGGGCGGGCGGGAGCCCTCCAGGTCGGGGCCGGGCGGCTGGGTGCGGGCGCGGGCGTCCGCTAAGCGTCCAGGTGCTCGGCGCGACGCAGCTCGTTGACCCGCTGCATGACCTCGCCTTGCGCCTCGGGGGACAACTCGGATGCGCGCAGGGCGATGCGGCGCACACCGTCGTCGCGCATCGTGGCGAGGATGGACAGCTCTTTGTCGAGCTTCTCGTAGTACTCGTCGTCGGTGAAGTAGGCCGGCTTGATGCGGAAGAAGTTGGCCAACGCGGCCATGGTCGCCGACGACGGGTTGGTGCGGTTCCCCGAACGCAACTGCGACAGGTAGGGAGCCGACATCGTGATGCCCTCCGCCTTGAGCGCCGCGATCACTTCAGCCGAGGTGTGGGGCCCCCGTCCCGGGGGATACACCGTGTCGAACAGGCGGTTCAGGCGAGCAGCGAACGTCGTGCTCATTGGATATGACCTCCACTGGGCTGTAGAAGTGAACTATTACCTAGGTATATTTGCTGATCATGGTAGCGGGGGTTTGTGTCCCGAAACAGGTGCAAACCCCCCAGGATTCGGTCCAGGCGTAGCTGGTGCTTGCCGATACCGCACTTGACGAGCGTCCAACTGATTCGCTGGGGTGTCCACTAAATCGGCGAAACTCACAGGTTATCCGCAGAATTGGACATCCGGTGCAAGGTGGCGGGCCGTCGGTGGCGGGGCGGGTCAAGTGTAGGATGGGCAGGTGCTGGGCGGTCGCACCGCAACCGGGCAGCAATTTATGATTGCTTAACGCCTTATTTGCTGTCGAATGCCAGTTGCGGCCGGAAAACACCCTTCGCAAACGTGCCGGATATGTGAATCGGTGTTCGGCGGCCCGTCGCGACGGGCCCATCTGCGACGCCCGCGCGCCGGCATTTCCGCAACGGGGGGCGGGAAAGCGAATGGCGCGCGGGAGTGCGCCGGCGGCGTGCGCAAAGGGGCCGCGGGGCGGTTGTGCAGACGTCGTGCACGCCCAAACCCGGCGAGCGCACGGGTGCGGCGATCGATGCCAAAAACGAGCCGAGTTTTCTAATTCACGCCGAAGTAAATGGCTATGCCGCAAGCAGCATCGCCAGGATGGCGGTATCGGGATGGCTGATGGGGTCGACTCCGACTCGGCTCACCATCGATGTGATCGTGCCGTCGGCTTCCGCCTCCACCCAGGCCGCTCGATGCTCGAGTCCCAGGTAGGGCAATCCGGGGAGCAGGACGCATCCCGACGCCGCGCCGTTGCATTCCGGCAAGGACGGCGTGGTCTCCGATGGAGGGTGCAGCATCAGCAGCGCCGGGGGCTGGTGATCGGCGAAATAGCCTGGGCGGATTGCCGATTCGCCGAAGACCGTACCTTCGGCAAGCACCAGGCCGACGGTGCCCGGCTCGGGCTCCTCGGGCAGTTCTTCGCGGGCGCCGAACACCGTTGTCGTGGAGAGCAATCCGGGCAATGACGCGACCCGGACCGCGACCATGAGCAATTGGGCCCACTCTTTGGTCGAATCCGGCCAACGTCCGGAGATCACGAACCCTTTCAGGGCACCACTAGCATGGAAAGGGGAAACCCCTATCGGGCGGTCAGACCCAGTTTCCATTTCGACCTCCGCGCGACGCCTCCGTCCGATTAACCACACTGGTAGCTCGAATAACCAAGCATGCCTGCGGGTTCGGTGCCGTGCAACCCGACACGGCCAAAGGCGCACATGTTCTCGGAGTGCCCAATCGGCGACCGCGCAAACGACAAAGGCGCCGCGCAAGCCGCGCGACGCCCGTGTCGATTCGAGGTGGGACTCAGCCGAAGATCAGTCCATTGGTCTTCGACGTGGCGGCCGCATACCGCTTCTGCACGTCGGCCCAGTTGACGACGTTCCAGAACGCCTTGACGTAGTCCGCCTTGACGTTCTTGTACTGCAGGTAGAAGGCGTGCTCCCACATGTCCACCTGCAGCAACGGAATGATGCCAAGCGGGACGTTGGCCTGCTGGTCGTACAGCTGGAAAGTGAGCAGCCTGTTGCCGAGGGTGTCATATCCCAGGACCGCCCAACCCGAACCCTGAAGTCCATTGGCGGCGGCACTGAACTGGGCGCGGAATTTGTCGAACGACCCGAACGCATCGTCAATCGCGGCGGCGAGCTCGCCGGTCGGCTTGTCGCCGCCGTCCGGCGACAGGTTCTTCCACCAGATCGAGTGGTTCACGTGGCCGCCGAGGTGAAACGCCAAGTTCTTTTCGTTCAGGAAGATCGCGGCGTGGTCGTCGTTGGCGCGCGCCTCTTCGAGTTTGGCGACGGCGTCGTTCACGCCTTTGACGTACGTGGCGTGGTGCTTACTGTGATGGATCTCGTTGATCTGCCCCGAGATGTGCGGTTCCAACGCTGCGTAATCCCAGTCCAAATCGGGCAGGGTGTATTCAGCCACGGCGTTCCTTTCTTCGATTGTCTTCTAACGCTCATTCGCAAGCCTGCCAAGCGGCAGCCAGCCGTAGACAACCCTGCTCCATGACTGCGCGGACCGCAAGAATGACCGCGATGAGCCGGAAGGCGAATACCCGTTCAGCGTCGATTCAAGACAGAACGATGAGAAGGAGAACGGCCAGCAACGCCAGCGCGATGAGCCCGGCGCGTAACGCGGCAACGCTGTAGCTGTGATTCCACGCGGGCGAGCCCGAGTACGACTTCGATGGGGCCGGTGAACCCGGACCGAACGAATGCGTGGCCATCAATCGCCTTTCACCCGCCCCTCACCTCGCGGCAGTGAGGTGAGTCACAACAATTTTCGCGCGAACGCGATCATAGCGCTTCGGGGCGGGCTTGGAAAATGACTCTCTGAACTGCGGGTTGGCGCCGAACGCCGGGCAGACCCAGCCGAGGGCGCCATCGCGGGGGCCCCGCGGTTGCTTAGCAAGACAATCCATTTCGCTCGGCGACCGTTCTGGGCTGTCTATCGCATGCGTCAACGCAGCGGTGTTATCCACATGTCGAACCACCGCTAGCCGGAAAAGCTGTAGTAATGGTTCCCTTACCCAAAACCCGCATGTGGATAAACCTGTGGAAACTGTGGATAGTCGGGATAGCTGAAGAGATAGCCGACGACTCGGCTCCAGCCATTCCCGAGCGATCCGCGGGACCCCCACCGCTCGCCGCACGCGGAGCGGATCGCCGCGAGGCTACGCTGGTCCGGTGATCCAGGTGTGCTCCCAATGCGGCACTCGGTGGAACGTCCGCGAACGGCAGCGCGAATGGTGTCCACGTTGCCGGGGAGCCCTGATGGCGCCGCTGGCCGATGCGCCGGCGCCCGACCCACGGTGGGGCTCACACAACGCCGCGCCTGCGAGCCGACCGCCCGCGGCCAGGGGCTGGCAGCGCACCCCGCCAAGGCTGCCGCCGGGCTTTCGCTGGATCGCGGTGCGCCCCGGCGCCGCGCCGCCTCCCCGGCGTGGACGGCGTCCCCTGGGCCCGACGCCGCGCTACGCCGTGATGCCGCGGTGGAGCCTCGCAGATCGCGTCGAACCTACGGCCGCGGCCGCCGGAGCCCCGACCCGCCCGGGGCCATCGGCCCCGACGATTCGCACCACGTTGTTCGTGAGCGTGCTCGTCCTCGGCATCGCCGCCCTGGTCTACGTCGTGCGCTACGTGCTGCTCATCGTCAACCGGAACACATTGTTGAACTCGTGGGTCGCGGCCGGTGCAGACTGGCTCGGCGTGCTGGCGAGCGTGGCCGCGATCGCCGCCACGCTGGCCTCCGGGGCGGTCCTCATCCTGTGGCTGATCGCCCGGCGTGCGGCGGCGTTCGCGCATCACGGCCTGCCGGAGCCGCGGTCCACGCGGGCGTTGTGGGCAGGGTGTGTGGTGCCGCTGGCCAACCTGCTGTGGGCACCGGTTTTCGTCATCGAGCTGGCGATTTTGGAGCAGCACTACGGCCGCATCCGCCGCTCCGTCGTCGAGTGGTGGATCGCGTGGGTCGCCAGCTACCTGGTCTCCGTCTTCGCCATGGCGACAAGCTTCGCCAGGGACGCCCAGGGCATCGCGAACAACACCATCACGATGGTTTTCGCCTACTTGCTCGCGGCGGTGACGGTGGCCGCGGCGGCCCGGGTCTTCGAAGGGTTCGAGCGCAAACCCGTCGAACGGCCCGCGCACCGCTGGGTTGTGGTCTCCGAAGATCGGGCGCCGACGCCGCGTCCGGTTGAGTTCGAAGGGCAGGAAGCGGCAGCATTACGCGTATGACGTGGGCCGAGGAGGTGCTCGCCGGGCATCCCTTTGTGGTGGCCCACCGCGGCGCATCGGCGGCGCGGCCCGAACACACGCTGGCCGCTTACGATCTCGCGCTCAAAGAGGGCGCCGACGGCGTGGAATGCGACGTGCGGTTGACCCGGGACGGCCACCTGGTCTGCGTCCACGACCGCCGGTTGGACCGGACGTCGACCGGGGCCGGCCTGGTCAGCACCATGACCCTCGCCGAGTTGCGTGAGCTCGAGTATGGGGCGTGGCACGACAGCTGGCGTGAAGACGGCACGCACGGTGACACCAGCCTGTTGACGCTGGACGCCCTGGTGTCGCTTGTCCTGGATTGGCATCGGCCGGTGAAGCTGTTCATCGAGACCAAGCACCCGGTGCGGTACGGCTCATTGGTGGAAACCAAGCTGCTCGCGCTACTGCATCGGTTCGGCATCGCCGCGCCGGCCTCCGCCGACCGGTCCCGCGCGGTGGTGATGTCCTTTTCGGCGGCCGCGGTCTGGCGGATCCGGCGAGCCGCGCCGCTGCTGCCGACCGTGCTGCTCGGCAAGACGGCGCGCTACTTGATCAGCGGCGCGGCCACCGCCGTCGGCGCCACTGCCGTCGGGCCGTCGCTGGCGACGTTGAAGGAATATCCCCAACTCGCCGATCGCGCGATAGCCCAGGGCCGCGCCGTGTACTGCTGGAACGTCGACGAGTACGAGGACCTCGACTTCTGCCGGGACGTCGGCGTGGCCTGGCTCGCCACCCACCACCCGGGCCGTACCAAGGCGTACTTGGAGAACGGCCGCGCGGGCGGTTAGTCCGGCGGATTGGTGGGCACCGGCCCGTCGGCGGCCAGTGCCTCGAACAGCCGGCTCGCTTCGTCGTGGTTCCACACCACCACCGATCCGGCGTCGCCGTTGGTGAACTCGCCGATGGGGACGGTCAACGTCGTGGGGGAACCGCGCAGCCCCCAGCCGAGGCGGGCCAGGTCCCACACGTGGTCGCCGCGGTCAACGGTCAGGGCGTCGGCCACGGCGCGCGGCACCGCGTACCAGCGCCACGGATTGAGCCACACCGCCGGGCGGCCTGCGGCCTGCAGCAGCGCGGCCACAAACTGCCGCTGATTGACCATGCGGTCCAGGTCCGCTCGTGGGGTGGCGCGCGTCCTGACGTATCCAAGGGCGTTGCGGCCGTTGACTTTCTGGCAACCGGCGGGCAGGTCGATCCCGGCCAAGGGGTCGTTGAGCGGCGTCGTCGGACATATCGTCACCCCGCCGAGTGCGTCGACCACCCCGGCGAATCCGCCGAATCCGATTTCGGCGTAGTGGTCGAGGCGCAGCCCGGTGGCCTCCTCCACGGTCTGCGCCAGCAGGGATGCCCCGCCCAAGGAGAAGGCGGCGTTGATCTTGTCCTTGCCGTGGCCGGGGATCGGGACGTAGGAATCGCGCGGTATCGACACCAGCGTCACCCGCCCGCCGGACCACAACTCTGGCAGGTGCACCAGCAGGATGGTGTCGGTGCGGCTGCTGCCGATGTCGCCGCCGGTCGCCAGGTCCTCCTGCTGTTCGGGGCTGAGTCCTTGGCGGCTGTCCGAGCCCACCAGCAACCAGTTGGTGCCGCGGCCGGGCCCGGGTCGTCCGGGGTAGTCGGTGAGAATCTCGTCGCGGTGCAGCCGGCTGTCGAACCAGACGGCCCCACAGACGACGGCGATCCCGGCCAGCAGCGAGCCGATCACCAGGATCGACGCCAGCGACCGGACCCACCGGCGCCAGCCGCGTCGGCGCCGCGGGGGCGGTGGGGTGGGCCGCGGTGGTGGTCCCGCGGATCGCTCGGGAATGGCTGGAGCCGAGTCGTCGGCTATCTCTTCAGCTATCCCGACTATCACGAGGGG
>NZ_LZJA01000235.1:0-1034 GCF_001666785.1 Mycobacterium sp. E3305
GTCGCCGATCCTCTCGCCTGGCACCACACCCGCCACTGGATCGACATCGCGTCCGCCGCCCCACCGGCGTTGCGGCCCAACAGTCCCCGCGCTGCGACGGACACCCGCTCTGCGCGAAGGGGCAACGGCACCCCGATCGATGACTGGTCCTATGGGGTTGCCTGGCCCGTGCGACCGCTCCCCGATGCTCCGCCACCCGGCGGCGGTCGATGGCTGGTCGTGGGCGACACCGAGCTGACCGGCGAACTGGACCGCGTCGCCGGGTCCCAAATCGGCATCGAGGGCCTGGAGTCCGGCGCCCTCGCCGACGAAGAGGCACTGCACGGGGCGCTCAACGGTGTCGACCGCGTGCTCTACGCGCCGCCCGCCTCCGGAACGTCGGTCGCGGTCGCCTATCAGCTGTTCCACCACACCCGCCGGCTCACCGCGGCCATGGCGGCCGCCGCCACGCCAGCGAAGCTGTTCATCGTCACCCGCAACGGCCAACCGACCACCGAGGGCGACCGCGCCAACCCCGCACACGGGGCGCTGTGGGGCCTGGGACGCACCCTCGCACTCGAACACCCCGAAATCTGGGGCGGCATCATCGACTTCGATGAAGCCGTACCCGCCGAACTGACCGTGCCCCGGCTGCTGGCCGAAGCCGCCGGCACCGACGGCGAGGACCAGGTCGTCTACCGGCAGGGCCTGCGCCACGTCCCGCGATTGCAACACCGCGCCCTGCCCACCCAAGCCGTCACGTTGGACGGCGGCGCCTGCCAGCTGGTCATCGGCGCCACCGGAAACATCGGCCCACACCTGATCCGCGAACTCGCCAGGATGGGCGCAAAGACGATCGTCGCCGTTTCGCGCAACCCCGGTTCGCGGCTCGACGAACTGACCGAAAGCCTTGCCGCGGCCGGGACCACGCTGGTCACCGTCGCCGCCGACGCCACCGACGAGACCGCGATGGCCGCGCTGTTCGACCGGTTCGGCGCCGACCTGCCGCCCCTGGAGGGCATCTACCTGGCTGCCTACGCCGGCCAGCCGGTCCT
>NZ_LZJA01000236.1:0-6838 GCF_001666785.1 Mycobacterium sp. E3305
TCCCGGTGGCGTGGGCGTTGACGTGGTCGATGTCGTCGGGCGTGAGACCCGCGAGCTGGATGGCGCGGGTCATCGCCTGGCCGGCCCGGCTCCCGCTCGGGTCGGGCGCCACCATGTGGTAGCCGTCGGACGTCACCCCGGCCCCCATCAGCCGGGCCAGGATGCGCGCCCCGCGCGCCTTGGCGTGCTCCTCGGTCTCGAGCACCATCAGCGCGCCCGCCTCGCCGAACACGAAACCGTCGCGGTCCTTGTCGAACGGGCGACACGCACCGGCCGGATCCGCGTTGTTCGTCGACATCACGATCCGCATGTTCGCGAAGGCCGCGATGGGCACCGCCTCGATCCTGGTCTCGACGCCGCCGCAGATCGCGACGTCGGCCTCGCCGAACACCATCGCCTGCCAGGCCCGCGCGATGGCTTCCGAGCCCGACGCGCACGCCGACACCGGCGTCATCACACCCGCCCTGGCGTGCCGTTCCAGACCGACCGCCTGGGCGGCCGCGTCGGGCATGTACTTGCTGACGGCGAGCGGCGAGACCGCCTTCACGCCGCGCGCCCGCAGGTTGTCCAGGCTGAACACCAGTTCCTCGCCGGAACCGAAACCGGTGCCGATCGACACCAGCAGGCGGTTCGGGTCGACGTCGGGGGAGCCGGCATGGTCCCAAGCCCGCCGGTTGACGATGGCGGACATCCTCGCCAAGTAGCCGGTTCTGCGCAGCTCAGCGGGGTTGAGCTCGCTGTCGAATTCCTCCAGCAGGTGCCCGCCGATGCGGACCGGCAGGTCGAACTCCTCCACGAACGGGTCATCGAGCTCGCGGATTCCGCTCTGGCAGTCGAGGAGCAACTTCCAGGTGGTCTCCGCGTCGGTGGCCAGTGCGGTGGTCATGGCGATCCCGGTGACCACCACGTTTGGAAGTGCTTGTCCAGTAATCAGTTTCGTCATTGCTGTCGTGGATCATCCTTTCGCGACGCCGCCCCGGTCGTCGTCACGGACGCGCGTACATCGGGGCACCCTCCGGATTCCCGTGGAAGGCGCTCGACCGAAAGCCTTCCCGTCGCGTCGGCCGTGGAATCAACCTCAAAGCCTAGCGGCAACTTGCGTTGCAGACGGGGAAGACCCCGCCGCAACGTAGCCGTGCCCGCCCCGTACGCGAGCCTGATCCGGCCTCAGCTCAGGAAGGCGTTGAGTGCCGCGGCGAGGTCGGGGGACGACGACGAGGCGAGGTTCTGGTAGCCGCCACCGCTGAGCTGGGCGACCGCCTCCCACGTCGCGCGGTCCGGGTCACCGCCGAAGTCGATGACGTTCACCGCGATCGGTTTGGCCGGGTCGGCGCTCTTGCGGATGAAGTCCTGCAACCCGGGCCCGTCCAGGGTCTGGTCGGTGTGCGGGCCCGCGGTGATGACCAGTATCGAGTTGGTCTGGCCGACGTGGTAGTTGGTCTGCAGCTCCTGGTAGATCATGCGCAAAGTGGTGAACGACACCGCACCACCGGCCGACGAGTATTGCTTGTCCAGCGCGGCCGTCAGCGCCGCCGAGCGCGGCTGGCCGTTGACCGGGTCGCCCAGCGGCCCGCCGGGGACCTCGGAGCGGCCCTCGTGACCGTCGAACGTCCACAGGCCCACCACCGACGTGGGCGGCAGCGCCTTGATCTTGTCCTGAAGTGCGGCGATCACGTTCGCCAGCCGGGTCTTCCCGCCCTCCTGGCCGGGCATCGACTGGTCGAGCATGATGGTCGCGGCCAGCCCGCTCGACGGGGTGGCCATCGCCTCGGCAAGCGTCGTTCGCATCGCGTCGTCCCCCACCGACAGCGCGGCGGGCAGCGCCGGAAACGTGGTGACCGGGCTGCTCGGCGGCGTGACGCCGTTGACCCGGAAGCCGGCCTTGGCCAGCTTGGCGAGTTGCTCGGGCTTGTGCATGTAGCGGGCGAACTCGCTGGCGGCGGCGGACTGGTCCTGGGTCAGCCACGAGCCGCTCAGCAGGACGGTGGGGTAGTCGGCGACGGGCACCGGGCCCGACGGCAGCCAGGAGGCCAACGCGCCCTTGGCGTTTGGCGACGACTGGCCGCGCTGGAACAGCTGCTGCTCGGTGGTGATGACCGCATGCACCGGCGCGGCCGCCGCGTCGCCGGGCTTCAGCAGGGCGTTCATCGCCTCGGTCAGCGAATTGTCCGCCAGCTTGGGCTGTCCGTTCAGCACCGCGCGCACCGCGCCGGTGCCCTGGGTCGCCGGCGCGCCGGGAGGGGCCGACGCGGCCGCTATCGCCTCCCCGGCGAGGAACGCCGCGTCACCGTTGCCGTTCATCGGCACGGCCAGTCGCAGCGACCCCCAGGCCGGCAGGTTCACGCCGGCCAATCCGTTCGGATTGGTCTGCAGCCCGGGCAGCGCCGCCCAGTTCTGGTTGGCCAGGGCCGACGCGAGTTCGGGCCGGACGGCGAGCACCACCGGCGACGTCACCAGCGAACGGCTGTCGGTGATCGTCTTCTGCGCCGTGGCCCCGGCGAGCCGCGCGGCCGAGATCGAGCTGCCGGGGACCCACAATGCCGGCTGCGCGCCGAGGTCGGCGGGCCACTTGCCGATGAAGCCGTTCAGGACCGCGTCCGAGCCCGCGGGCTTGACGCTGACTTCCACGCAGTGGTCCCCGATCGGGCCGGCCGAGGAGTTGTAGCTCTGCGCGAACTGCTGTACGGAGTCGGCGATCGACGGGTCGGCGATGACGGCGACCGTTTCCTTGCCGCCGACGCAGCGCCCGGCGGCCTGGTGCGAGCGGTTGGACAAGGCGTCGCCGAAGAAGCTCCACAGGATCACGGTGCCCACCACGACGACGACCGCGACGAGGGCCACGATGACGCCGATGCTGACTCCCCGGCGCCCGCCCTCGCTGCGGTGGCCGCCCCGCCAGTCACCGAGTCCCCGGTGCCCGCCGCGGAACAGCGACGGCGACGCGGCCGGCGGCTCCGAGGCGGGCGGGCCCGGCTGCCGCGGCGGGAACTCCGGGTACTCGTCGGCCGCGTCACCCGCGAAGTCCCCGGCGCCGTAGGGCTCGTCCTCGTCCGAGAAGTCGTCCGCGTCCGAATAGTCGTCGGCCGGGTAGTGGCCCGCGTCGGAGTAGGCCTCTCCGACGGCGTCCCGGTGACGGTCCTCCGCCTCGCCGCTTTCGTACGGTTGGTCGACGGAGTCCTCAGGGTCGGGCAAACTGTGCCTACCCATAACGGTGTCCGTCGCCTTTCCGTCGATAGATCCGACTTGTTGTCAACCCGCCGCTGATCTTAGTCACCAGCGGCATCAATGGGTGCCGAGGCCGATTAAGGCACCGGCTCAATTTGATTGCGCCGCGCGGGCCTTGGCCTCGCGCCGACGGCGGTGCAGGATCGGTTCGGTGTAGCCATTGGGCTGCTGGGTTCCCGTCAGGATCAGGTCCTGGGCGGCCAGGAACGCCAGACTGTCGTCGAAGTCGGGCGCCATCGGCTGGTAGGCCGCGTCCTTGGCGTTCTGCTCATCGACCAGCGGCGCCATCCGCTCCAGGCTGGCGCGCACGTCCTCCTCGGTGATGACACCGTGGCGCAGCCAGTTGGCCAGCAGCTGGCTCGAAATCCGCAGCGTCGCACGGTCTTCCATCAGGGCGACGTCGTGAATGTCGGGCACCTTCGAGCAGCCGACGCCCTGGGCGACCCAGCGCACCACGTAGCCGAGGATCGACTGGCAGTTGTTGTCGACCTCCTCGCGAATCTCCTCGGGAGCCCAGGCCAGTTCCTTGGCCAGCGGGATGGTCAGCAATTCTTCGATGTTGGTGCGCTTCTTGCCCGCCAGCTCCTCCTGCACGGCGCCCACGTCGACGTAGTGGTAGTGCATCGCGTGCAGCGTGGCCGCCGTCGGGGAGGGCACCCACGCGGTGGTCGCGCCCGCCTTGGGTTGGCCGATCTTCTGCTCGACCATGTCGGCCATCAGCTCGGTCATCGCCCACATGCCCTTGCCGATCTGCGCCTTGCCCTTGAAGCCGGCGGCGAGCCCGATGTCGACGTTGGCGTCCTCGTAGGCCTTGATCCACGCGGTGCTCTTCATCGCGCCCTTGCGGATCATCGGGCCGGCCTCCATCGACGTGTGGATCTCGTCGCCGGTGCGGTCCAGGAAACCGGTGTTGATGAACACGACCCGGTCGGCCGCGGCCTTGATGCAGGCCTTGAGGTTGACGGTGGTGCGCCGTTCCTCGTCCATGATGCCGACCTTCAGCGTGGCCTGCGGCAGGCCCAGCACGTCCTCGACGCGGCTGAACAGCTCGCAGGTGAAGGCGACCTCGTCGGGCCCGTGCATCTTGGGCTTGACGATGTAGATCGATCCGGTGCGGCTGTTGGCCAGCGGGCCGTTCGCGTCGCCGGTCTTGAGCCCGTGGATCGCCGTCAGGCCGGTGAACAGCGCGTCCATGATGCCCTCGAAAACCTCGTTACCATCGGCATCCACGATCGCGTCGTTGGTCATCAGGTGACCCACGTTGCGGACGAACAGCAGGCTGCGGCCGGGCAGGGTCAGCTGACCCTCACCGTCGGGCGTGGTGTAGGTGCGGTCCCGGTTGAGCACACGGGTGAAGGTCTTGCCGTCCTTGGCGACCTCCTCGGACAGGTCGCCCTTGTTCAGCCCCAGCCAGTTGCGGTAGCCGAGCACCTTGTCGTCGGCGTCGACGGCGGCAACCGAGTCCTCGAAGTCCATGATCGTGGTGACGGCCGATTCCAGCACCACGTCCTTGATGCCGGCGCGGTCGGTCTTGCCGATCGGCGATTCCGGGTCGATCAGGATCTCGATGTGCAGGCCGTGATTGACCAGTAGCACCGACCAGTCGGGGGAGCCGAGCTCGCCCGTGTAGCCGGCGAACTTCTCCGGGCTGGCCAGGCCGACGGACCCGTCGCCGGTCGCGACCTTGAGCCGGCCGTCTTCGACCGAGAGTGCGGTCGCGTCGGCCCAGGAGCCGGACTCCAGCGGCACCGCTTGGTCGAGAAAGTTGCGGGCGTAGGCGATGACCTTGTCGCCGCGGACCTTGTTGTAGCTGGTGCCCTTCTCCGCACCGTCGTCCTCTCCGATGACGTCGGTGCCGTAGAGGGCGTCGTACAGCGAGCCCCAGCGCGCGTTCGCGGCGTTCAGCGCGAAGCGGGCGTTGAGCACGGGCACCACCAGCTGCGGGCCCGCGGTCGTGGTGATCTCGTCGTCGACACCCGAGGTGGTGATCGTGAAATCCTCGGGTTCGGGCAGCAGGTAACCGATTTCGGTGATGAACTGCCGGTAGGCCTCGACATCGAAAGGCTCGATCACGCGTTGCCGGTGCCACTTGTCGATCTGGGCCTGCAGCTCGTCGCGCCGGCGCAGCAGATCCTGGTTCTTGGGGGTCAGGTCGGTGACGACTTTGTCGACTCCCGCCCAGAAGCTGTCCGGGTCGATGTCGGTGCCGGGCAGGGCCTCGTTGTTCACGAAGTCGTAGAGCACTCGGGCGACGCGCAGGTTCCCCGCCGACACGCGATCAGTCATGTTTCTCCTCCGTAATGAAGCCTCACCAAGCCGCATTGGCTCGGAGCGGCAATGCCTTCAGCCTACCGAGCAGCAGCCTGGTGAGCGTATCCGCCCGACCCGCCACACCAGGTCAAGCCGCGCTGACAGCTCCAAACCATGCCGCTGCGGCGAGCCAGGGGATCGATTTACAGCAACGCGTCGACGCGCCTGAGATCCTGCGCCCTCCAGCACTTTCTTGACTGGCAGCCGATGGAAATCATACGGGCTCGCCGCAGCCCTCCTCGGCGACCCAGTGCCCCTACGCATCACGCATGGTGCCGACGAGGTCCTCGACCAGGTCTTCCATGGCCACCATCGCGACCACCTCGCCGCCCGCGCCGGTCACCAGCGCCAGGTGGCTGTTGCTGCGGCGCATCCGCGACAACGCGTCGGCCAGCGGCAGCGACTTGGGCAGGCGCGGAAGGGGCCGCACCATCGCCAGGTCGATCACGGTCCCCGGGTCGTCACCGAGCGTCAGCATGTCCTTGATGTGCAGGTAGCCGATGAAATCACCGGTGACGTTCGCCACGGGGAACCGCGAGTAGCCGGTCTCGGCCAGGGCCCGCTCGACGGCACCGACCGTCGGGCCGGAACCCGGTGCGGCCACCGGCACGGCGTGCACATCACCGAGGGGGACCGCAACGTCGCCGACCACCCGGGTGCCGATCTGCAGGGCGCGGGTCAGCCGGGTGTGCTCCTCCGGATCCAGCAGGCCCTGCGATTCCGATTCGGCGATCATCTCGCTCAGCTCGACGGGGGACACCGTCAGCTCGAGCTCTTCCTTGGGCTCGACCCCCAGCGCGCGAACCACCACGCTGGCGCATTTGTTGTAGAACGTGATCAACGGCCGGACGGCTCGCACGTAGGCCAGGTAGGCCGGCACCAGCAACATCGCCGTGCGCTCGGGACCGGCCAGCGCGATGTTCTTCGGCACCATCTCGCCCAGCAGCACGTGCAGCGTCACGACGATCGCCAACGCGATCGCGAACGACAACGTGTGCAGCAGCGGCGGCGGGATGCTGGTCAGCCCCAGCGCCGAGCGCAGCAGGCTGGAGACCGCCGACTCGCCGATCCGCCCCAGCAGCAGCGACGCGGCGGTGACACCCAGCTGGGCCCCGGCCAGCATCGCCGGCAACTGCTCGCCGGCGCGGATCACCGTGACCGCGCGCGCCTTGCCCTGCTCGGCCAGCGCTTCCAGCCGGTCGCGCCGGGCCGAGATCAACGAGAATTCCGCGCCGACGAAGAAGGCGTTGACGCCGATCAGCACGATCGCCAGGAACACTCCGACGGGATCGCTCATCGCGGA
>NZ_LZJA01000237.1:0-4131 GCF_001666785.1 Mycobacterium sp. E3305
GGGGCGCCGGCGCGCGTTCGGGCATGCTTGCCGTATGCACCTCGTCAACGGCGTCCGCGACCCCGCGGCAAGTTTTCCCCTCGACACCGTCACCGATGATGCGGCCGAGCGTCGGCAGGCCAACCGGGCCGTCGCCGTCAGCGCGATCGGACTGGCGCTGACCGGGCTCGTCGAATTGGCGATCGCGCTGCTGTCCGGCTCGGTGGCGTTGCTCGGGGACGCGTTGCACAATCTGTCGGACGTCTCCACCAGCGCGCTGGTGTTCGTCGGGTTCCGGGCGTCACGCAAAGTTCCCACCGAGCGCTATCCCTACGGCTACGAGCGCGCCGAAGATCTCGCCGGAATCGGTGTCGCACTGGTGATCTGGGGCAGCGCCGCCGTGGCCGCCTTCGAAAGCGTCAACAAGCTGCTCCGGCACGGCGGCACCGGATACGTGGGCTGGGGCATCGCGGCGGCGCTGGTCGGAATCGTCGGCAACCAGCTGGTGGCCCGCTATAAGTTGGTGGTGGGCAAGCGGATTCGTTCGGCAACCATGGTGGCCGACGCCAAACACTCCTGGCTGGACGCGTTGTCGTCCGCGGGGGCGATGCTCGGGCTGATCGGCGTGGCGCTCGGCTGGGGATGGGCCGACGCGGTGGCCGGGATCGTCGTCACGGGGTTCATCTGCCACGTCGGCTGGGAGGTGACCTCGGAGATCGCTCACCGCCTGCTCGACGGCGTCGACCCCGAAATCATCACCACCGCCGAGGCCGTCGCCGCCACGGTGCCGGGCGTCACGCACGCCCACGCCCGGGCCCGATGGACCGGGCGGACGTTGCGGGTGGAAGTGGAAGGCTTTCTCGACCCGGACACCCCGTTGGCGGCCGCCGATCGAATCGGGCGCCTCGTCGCCGCCGCGCTCGCGCCGCGGATCCCCGAGATGCACAACTTCACATGGACGGCGCGAGCCGCGTAGCGCGCACCCACGCGCTCCAGGCGGTCAGTTGCCGGGAACACCGTCCGGCTTCGGGCCGCGGTCCTCGCCGGTGACGTACTTCGGGCAGTAGTGGGCCGCCGCGAGGTACGTGAACTTGGCCGCGCTGGCCCCCTGGAACGCCGGGTTCTGGTTGCGCAGCTGGGTCACGATCTCCGCGGTGGACTGGCCGTCGTCGAGCAGGTCGCACACCGACTTGCCGATCGTGACGGCGTTGCCGCCGTCCTGGTAGGTGAGGCCGGCGTCGCGCAGGTCGGTCAGAAAGTCCTGATCGTTGTTCACATCGGCGTACGTGGGCGCCGCCAGGCCGATCGCGGCGGCCACGCCGGCCAGAACCAGTAGAAATCGCATAACGCAGCGATTCTCGCAGACCTGCCGGCGAATGGCACCTCGCCGGGGAAACGGCGGGTGAACTCTGGCGGCCGGTTAGGCCGCCGGCGCGCGAGAGGGTCGCAGCGCCGGGCGGTGCAGCGTCAACGACTCGGGCAGCGCGCCGACCTGCCGGCGCTCCGCGCGCTCCCAGATGTCGCCGTCCAGGACGCCGGGCAGGCCGGCCTCGCTGGCGATGAACACCGGCGCCTCGCCTTGCGCGAACTGCCGGTGGTAATCCTTGAGGGCCGCGAACGCCCACTTGCCCAGCAGGCAGATGGTGAGCAGGTTCGCGATGGCCATCACCGCCATGGTCAAGTCGGCGAGCGCCCACACCAGGGTCAGCTTGGCCAGCGCCCCGAAGATGATGGACGCCAGGGTGACCGCCTTCAGAACGTTGGCCGCCAAACGACGTCCGCCCAGGTAGAACAGATTGGCCTCGGCGACCACGTAGTTGCTCAGCACCGATGCGAACGCGAAGACGAACACCACCGAGGTCATCAAGACCGTGGTCCACGACCCGAGATCCGCGGCGATCGCGGATTCGGTCAGGCTGGCCCCGGCGAGCGAGCCCAGGCGAGAGGGATTGTAGGTTTCCGGACCGGACAGCAGCACGATGAACGCCGTCGCCGTGCAGATCACCATCGTGTCGACGAACACCGCGAGCGACTGAATCAGGCCCTGCTCCACCGGATGTGCCACGGTCGCGGCGCCGGCGATGTTGGGCGAACTGCCCATCCCCGCCTCGCAGGCGAACAGGCCCCGCTTGACGCCGGTGAACATCGCGGCGAGCGCTCCGCCCGCGAAACCGCCTGCCATTTGGCGGATTCCGAACGCACCGCCGATGATCTCCCTGATCACCGTCGGCAGCTCGGTGATGTTGACGGCCACGATCCCCAGCGCGAGCAACGTGTACACCAGCGCCACCACCGGAAGGACCGATCCGGCGAATTGGGCGACGCGCCGCACGCCACCGAAAAGCACGGGCGCCGCCAGCACCGCCAAAACGACAGTGGTCCAACCGACCCCGATGCCGTGCGACGACTGCAACACCCCGCTGATCGCGTTCGTCTCCACCATGTTGAACGCTGTGGAGAACGTGACCACCAGCAGCATGGCGAAGATGACGCCGCCCGCGCGTGACCGCAGGCCCCGTTGTATGTAGAACGCGGGACCGCCGCGGAAGGCTCCGTCGTCCGAGCGGACCTTGAAGATCTGGGCCAGGGTGGCCTCGATCACCGCGGTGGCCATGCCGACCGCGGCCACCACCCACATCCAGAAGACGGCGCCGGGCCCCCCGACCGTCAGGGCGATTGCGACGCCGGCGATGTTCCCGGTACCCACGCGCGACGCGAGGCCCACGCAGAACGCCTGGAACGACGAGATCCCACCGTCCTGGCGATGGGCCCTACGAAGCTGGCGAAGCATGCGCCCGAAGTAGCGGACCTGAATGAATCGGGTGCGCACGGTGAAATAGATGCCGCCGCCGATCAGCAAATAGATCAGGACATGCGTATTGAGGATGTTGCTAAGGGGCTCGACCAACTGCTGCTGAAGGAAGTCCAAGCCCATGCTTCCTTTCGGCTACGACCACTGTCCGTCGCCGAAATGGTATGGGCGAATTGTTGATTACAGGTTTCGTTAACCTGCCGTCAATGGTCGGCCGTGTAACAACCGCATCACATTCGTCGTAACGGCCCACCGCCGCTACCGCTAGGAGGCGGCGTCGGGCTTCGAGAGCGCTTGGGGGCAATACGAGTTGGCGGCGATTGCCGCAAACCGGGTGGCGTCGTCCCCCTGCAGCCCACGATTGAGCATTTGGAGCATCCGGACGACGTCGGTCAGGTTCGAGCCCTCGCTGACCAGCTTGCACACCGACTTGCCGGAGGTGATCGCCTGCTCGGGATCCGAATAGGTCAGGCCGGCCGCGTGAACGGTCGCCAGGAAGGTGTCGTCACTGCCGTCGGCGTGCGCCGGGCCGGCCAGACCGATCGCGGCCGCAAGGCCGAGCGACATCAGAAATAGCCTCACGGCTCACTGATCGTTCCAGAGCTACGGCCGCCCCGCATCTCGTGGCGCGAATCGGCCGGTTACGAGCTGGCGGTCGTGGTCGTCGGGCTGGACGACGAGAGCGCGTCCGGGCAGTAGGCGTTGGCCGCTATCGCGGTGAACTTTGCGGCCTTGTCGGCGCTCAATGCGCTGTCGCCCTTTTGCACCGCCGTCGCGATGTCAGCGATCGCGGTGCCGCCACTGGCCGCCGAGCACACGTAGTGGGCCGCCTGTATGGCCTGTCCCGGGTCCGTATAGGTGAATCCGGCCGCATCCAGCGATGCGAGAAACGCACCGTCGGTGTCGTCGGCGTATGCCGGCGCGGCCAGGCCGATCATGACAGCAACGCTGGAAATCGTCAGAACAAGCTTCATAAATTTGAAATCGTTCCAGACCTGCGCGGAGTACGCGGATGACGAAACAATAATTAACAATCGTCAACCCCGGGTTGACATCTCCAAGCGCGTCAACCTATCGTTGACGGCATGGCCGACCCGACCCGCATCGCCTACCCCGTCCGGCTCGACGAGCTGATCAATGCCATCAAATCGGTGCACACCGACGCGCTCGATCAGCTGGCCGACGCGGTGCTGGCGGCCGAGCACCTGGGCGAGGTCGCCGACCACCTGATCGGGCACTTCGTGGATCAAGCCCGGCGGTCCGGGGCGTCGTGGACCGACATCGGCAAGAGCATGGGCGTCACCAAACAAGCGGCCCAGAAGCGGTTCGTGCCGCGCGCC
>NZ_LZJA01000238.1:0-1835 GCF_001666785.1 Mycobacterium sp. E3305
GTCGTCGTGGCGGTGGTGGCCGCCTTTTGCGCGACGTTGGCCGCGTTGCCGGCGGAAGTGTTGGCCGCCGCGTTGGCCACCGTGCTGGCCTGGGTGGTGGTGCCCGCGTCGTTGGTCACCTTCGGGGCGGCCTGGAACTGGGTGATGCCCTTGGTCGCCGCCGTGGACTGCACCGAGTAGTTGGCCATCGCCCCGGCATCCTGGGCCCAAAACTCGCCGTACTGGGCCTCCAACTGCGCGATCGCCCCGGTGTTCTGCCCGATCACGTTGGTGGCCTGCAACTGCTGCACCAACGCCCGGTTGGCCGCGATCACCGGCGGTGGCACCACCGCGGCGAACGCCGCCTCATAAGCCGCCGCCGCCGCGGCGGCCTGCACCGCGGCCTGCTCGGCCTGCGCCGCCGTGCTGGCCAGCCACTCCGCATACGGGGTGGCCGCGGCCGCCATCGCCGCCGAGGCCGTGCCCGCCCACTCCTCACTGGCCAGCTGAGTCACCACATTCTGATAACTCAACGCAGCCGACTGCAGCTCCGCGGCGATCGCATTCCACGCCGACGCCGCCGTCATCAACGACCCCGACCCCGGACCGGCATAAATCCGCGCCGAATTAACCTCCGGCGGAAGCGCCCCAAAATCAAACATCATTGGCTCCTTTAACCCGTCGCGGCCGCGTTGGCCGCCTCAGTCACCGCGTAGGACCCCGAGCTCATCCTCAGGGTGTTGACGAACATCTCGTGAATCGCCGTGCCCTGGGCGCTCACAGCCTGATACATCTGCGCATGCGCAGAGAACTGCGCCGCGGTCAGTGCCGACACTTCGTCGGCTGCGGCCGGCACGATCCCCGTCGTCGGGGCCGCCGCCGCGGCGTTCTGCGCGCTGAGCGCCGAACCGATGCTTTGCAGATCGCCCGCGGCCGCGGCCAGCGCCTCCGGCTGCGTCGTGACAAACGACATTAAGATCCCTCCCTGGTTTCGGCTCGCTGGCCTTTGAGGAACGGTTTGCCGGTGGGCTTACCGCAGGCGTGGCTTACTGCTGAGATTAAATGGGTCACGCGGTGCCTCGCCTCCCTAGTGCCGACTGTTCATTCGTGTACAACTTCCGTTCACCTGGCCTTTCCCTATCCGGCCGATGGGGGTCGGGTTAGGACGCTGTAGCGGAAGCCGTATTTGTGGGAGTAGCCCGCGGCGGCGCCGGCGCGGCGGCCCATGACGCCGGTGGGCATGCCGCGCAGCAGGGCGTTGGCCGGAGGGTTGCCGGCCGCGCCGGCCTGCACCGGCAGCGCCTCGGCCTCGGCGTTGGCCGGGCTGACCGCCGAGGTCAGCGTCGCCCACTGCTGGGGCACCGACAAACCCCCGACTTGGGTGGCCTGCCCGGCACCGGCCGAGACGACGTTGCTGCTGAGGCTGCCCAGGTTGCCCAGGCCCAACTGGGCGAACTGCGGCGTCGGGAACCACGCACCACCGGCACCAGCCGTGGTACCACCGGGACCCGACACCAACTGCTGAGCCAACTGCGACCAAAACGCCGGGATACCGTTCGAGAAATAAGCAAGACCCGAGGTCTGCTTGAGGATCACCGTGTACAAGGTGGGGTTGAGGCCCAGGTAGTTGTTGGTCGGCGTGGGCAGCCCCGTCTGCAGGCCCTGGATCGCGTTGATCAGCCAGGTAAACGGCCCCGGCTGGGTGGTAGCCGCGGCCGTCACCTGCTGGGTCGGCGCCGCCGCCGTCACCAGCTGCGTGGTCGCCAGCTGCGACGTGCTCGAGGCCACCGTCTGGGCGGTGTTGCCCGCGGGCTGCTGAGCGGCCTGGGTCACCGCCAACGCCTGCTCGGCCACCC
>NZ_LZJA01000239.1:0-649 GCF_001666785.1 Mycobacterium sp. E3305
CGGGCCGGGGTGCCGCAGCGCCAGTGGCAGTGGCCGCTCGGCGAGATCGACAAACCCTTCGAGATGCGCCGGGACCCACTGGTGTTCGACGCGACCTCGGCGGCCGGCAACATGGTGATCCACGGCGGCCCCAAGTCCGGGAAATCGACCGCGCTGCAGACGTTCATCCTGTCGGCGGCCAGCCTGCACTCGCCGCGCGACGTCACCTTCTACTGCCTGGACTACGGCGGCGGGAAGCTGCGGGCGCTGGAAGACCTGGCGCATGTCGGCAGCGTCGCCTCGGCGCTGGAACCCGAACGCATCCGGCGCACCTTCGGGGAGCTCGAGCAGCTGCTGCTGTCTCGGCAGCGGCGCGAGATGTTCCGGGAAAGGCACGGCGCCGCGCCCGACGACGGTTACGGCGAGGTGTTCCTGGTCATCGACAACCTGTACGCGTTCGGCCGGGACAACACCGACCAGTTCAACACCCGTAATCCGTTGCTGGCCAAGGTGAGCGAACTGGTGAACGTAGGGCTCGCCTACGGCATCCACGTCGTCATCACCACCCCGAGCTGGCTCGAGGTGCCCCTGGCCATGCGCGACGGCCTCGGCCTGCGGCTCGAGCTCAAGCTGCACGACCCGCGGGACAGCAACGTGCGGCTCGTCGGCG